>JALVAU010000422.1 GCA_027011025.1 Campylobacteraceae bacterium
AAAACCGCCCGCATAAATCTAACTTTATGAAAAATGGATACTTGGTCAATGCGGATAAAATAGAGGTGAAAATGAACAATTTCCAAGAGACTCTTGAAAACCCTAGTGATTATAATTTAGATGGAAGCCAATAAAAAAAAGGAGTCAACTATAAATAACTTTTGATTGATTCCTATAGTTTTCGCGGAATCGCGAATTGTTCTTTAAAAGCGCATAGAGTGTTTTAATGAGTTTATTTGCAACAGCGATCACAGCTTGTTTATACTTTTTTCCTTCTTCTCTTTTTTTCAGGTAATATTGCTCAAATCCTGGCGAAAATTTTCTTACCGCAAAAGCCATTTGCCATATCGTTCTTCGCAGATGGGAATTTCCTCTTTTTGAGATTCTCCCATTTATATTTACAGAAGAGCCGCTTTGTTTGATGGACGGATCAGTTCCGATAAAAGCTCTCAATTGATTATGTGATTTAAATTTGTTGATGTCGCCGATTTCGATGAGAAACTTTTCAGCCGTTGTCTGTCCAATGCCAGCAATAGAAGTGATAATATCGAACTCCTGCTTCAAGTTTTTATCTACATATTCTTTGATTTGTTTATCTGATTCAAGCTTTTGTTTTTGGATAAACAGTAACATTTCTATTTTCATAATTAGAACAGTTTGTCGATATTTATCTTCTATACCGAATGATTTCTTTGCCAACCGCACTAATTCTCTGGGAGATATTTGCACTTTGTTTCCTTTGGTTTTATTGAAAATTCTTTCAATTTGAATAGGTCTCATTTTCTTTATTGGAAATGCACCCGGTGCTCTCATCAGTAATGTTAACATCGTTTTTGTAAAAACATTATAGTTATTAACGAGTTCAGGAAAAAGAATTTGTAGATGATTTTTAACTTCTGTTTTGATTTTTGCTGTTTCCTTTGATAAGCGGTCTCTTTCTCGGGAAAGATTTCTGATGGAAGTTGCGGATTTTTTGGTCACCTCAATATTACTTTGGTTATACAAAGCAAAGCAGGCAATTCTGAAAGCATCAATCTTGTCGGTCTTACTTTTTCTCAATGTAACAGATTTGCTGAAATTATGGATTAACAGCGGATTAACAACAGCAATTTTGAATTCGTTATCTTCCAAATGAAAAAAAAGATTAGTATGATAGATACCTGTGGATTCCATTACTACTAAAGTATCATCTCTCTCAAACGCCAACAGATTTTGAAGGAGTTTTTCAAATCCTTCAGAATCCATCGAAAATTTCTCATTCATTCTTACTTCTTGATTTGCATTAACTAAACAGGCATCAAATGAGTCTTTTGATACATCGATACCTAAAAAATAGGAAAAGTTTTTCATAATATACCTCTTTATCTTTTTTTTTGAGTATCAGGTCTGCCCTTATCCAATCTCCAACTTGACGGGAACTCCTTAGGTTCAATCAACTAATCGGGATTATGAGCAGCTAACAGACTCCATAGGGACTCGGTCGTCCAGAAAAAATGTGGTTATACTGCCCTGAACACTCTATAAATTTTGAAAATTTTTCACCCCATATGGGGTGAAAACACTCAATAAAACACTCTATGCTTTGTAAATCAAAAAAAAATATTTATATGTAGGAG
>JALVAU010000423.1 GCA_027011025.1 Campylobacteraceae bacterium
TAGTGTCAGATGTATAGTGTTGCCTTTGTACAATAATTTACTCTCATCAGCATTTTTGATTATTCTTTGTGTTGCTTTTATGGCATCTTCTTTTTGTGATCTATTTAGCAATACTATAAACTCTTCTCCGCCATATCTATAAACTCTAATGCCTTTTCTTATGGAATTATAGATCAATCTAGTCATATATATAAGGGTCTTATCTCCTGCTATATGACCAAAAGTATCATTTATCTTTTTAAAATCATCAGCATCAAATATAATAAGCTGCATATCAAGATCTCTATTGTTGCCAGCTTTCAATATATCCTCAAGGTCTTTTATCAATACCCTTCTGTTGTATGTCTTTGTTAGAGCATCTATATTTGATTCTCTCTCCAATTTTTCTATCTGAATCTTTAAACTCTCGATAGTTTTATCTGCATTTTCCAACTCTTTCATAATCTGATTTTGAAAATTATTGAAATTAAGTAAAATTTTGTTGGTATCTATGCTCTGGGGATCATTTCTTATAGTTTCAATATCTATGATATTTTCATTAGATATATGTTTTAAAGCTATATTGGAGTCTTCAAAGCTAGATATGCTTTTTTTTGTTATGTTTAGGTAGTCATTTTGTGCCATAGAATCGACATCTCCAGAGGAGAAAAGGTAGTTAAACTTCTTGGATAAATCAAAAACATCTCTATTGTTTGGCTTTGAGAGTAGATCCATAAAAGTATCATAATAGTATTTTGGATATGGAGGAACTTGCAGTGTTTCTAGCTTCTCAAAAGCTTCATTTCCTATTTTCTTGATTTTTTCCGTTGCTTGCTTATCTCTATCCATTATTGCACATCCCTAAAAAAATATTGAATCAATTGTAGCCTAATTTTACTGTGATATAGTTAAAGACCCGCGATGCTATTCATCAATTCTTGGGCTTGAGTTGAAAATCTTATAGCATTCTCTTTTGTTATAGTTCTTGCTCGTATATTTTTAACCATAGATTGAGTTTGCGTTATCATGCCTGTTTTTTGTTGATTCAACTGCATTTGTGAGTATATTTGGTGCAGTTTATTCTCTCTTATGAGATTTGATATTGCAGAATTATTGATTAAAATTTCATGTATAGCAACTCTTCCGCTCCCAATTTTTGGTAGTAGTGCTTGCGAAATAACAGCATAAAGAGATGTTGAAAGCATACTTCGTACTTGAATTTGCTCAGCACCTTCAAAGCTATCTACTATCCTGTTGATGGTTTGAACAGCAGAATTTGTATGCAGGGTTGCAAAAACTAAGTGGCCTGTTTCTGCGGCGGTTATTGCTGTGCTGATGGTCTCTTTATCTCTCATCTCCCCTACGAGGATCACATCCGGATCTTCTCTAAGTGAAAATTTAAGACCTTGAGCAAAACTTTTTGTGTCTGTTCCAACATTTCTGTGGGAAAATAGAGACTTTTTATTTAAATGAACAAATTCTACCGGATCTTCTATAGTGATTATATGTTTGTTTTCGCTGATATTTATCTCGTTTAGTAGAGCCGCTAGAGTAGTAGATTTTCCACTTCCTGTTGGTCCTGTAACTAGTATAAGCCCCTTTTCTCTTAAAATCAGATCTTTAAAAATAGATGGT
>JALVAU010000424.1 GCA_027011025.1 Campylobacteraceae bacterium
ATATATGAACTCTTAAACTCTCGTCGTACCCAAATGCAACATCTAGCAAAGATTGAAAGCTTTTTGATTTTGGGTATATGAGATAGACATTATCTGAGCCATACTTTTTACCATAAGCATACATTTGATACAGATCAGCTTGAGAAAGATCGTAGTTCTTACTCTCTTGATTTATCAGTTTCCATTTGGTGTCCAACACGATATTATCGTCCATGACTATATCTGGTCTTAGTTGAAAAAGTTGGTGCGACTCTATGAGTTTATGTTTTTTGTCTTGTATTTTAACTCTGCCTTTAAATTGCTTTTTGAAAAAATGAGCCACATAAGACTCAAATAGTAAATTCATATCAAACAAAAGTGCATAAGCTATATCTTTTCCTTTATAAGGCGAAAAAGTTTGGTTATTTAAAAATATCTCGCACCACCTTAGTATCTCTTGATAGTACTTCATAAATCTATCAGTTTTGCATTTTTTGAAGTCACTATCGGTATTTTTTGAAGTCTTAACATCATCAAAAACAAACAGGGCTTCTCTTAACCTTTGCCTGTTTTTAGCGAAATTTGATATCTTATATAGTTTTTGAAGTGTTGTTTTTATAAGTCTGTTTTCGGCTATGTTCTTAGTGTATTCATCAAACTCTACAAAAAATCTCTCTTTATGCAATAAGTTTTGATTGAGATGAGAATTTAATTTGATTTTTCCTTTTAAAAAATACAGATTTTCCTCTTTGGAGACATAGTCTGATTTTATACCTTTTTTGACAAGTCTTGTCATCTCCTCTAAAAACATCGTTATAAATATCTCAAATAGATTAAAATTGGCTGTCTGGAGGGATGCTTTATCTATACTTTTAAATGGAGAATTTTTTAGAGTTTTTAACATTTTAAGCAAAACCTGTTTAGTCTCTACTATACCTACCTCGTCTTTATTGCCATATATCTTAGGTAATATCTCTATAGTAGTGCCGTCTTTTGTGGTGATAACTCCAACATAGTTTTTTAATCTCAGAGCATTGCCACCATGAGTAATATCAAGGTATTTATAGTTTTCCTCGCGAGATGCAAAGCTTTTTAAGGCATCAAAAGCTTTGTTTGAAATATCATCTTTTTTGATTAAGTTATACTCTTTGAAAATTAACGATTTTGCCATTTGAAAATTTCCAAGATAAGTATTTTGTTTGTTTCAACTTTATAGATGACAGTATAACCCATAAATATCAAATCCCTATAAACTTCGTTATCAAAATATATCGATGCCCTAAATTTATATGGAGAATTTGATAAATTTTGGATTTTATTTTCTAACTCTTTTTCAAATTTTTTAGATGCTGATGGCTTGTCCTTCTTGATAAATCTAAGAATATTTAACAGTTGAGATAGATACTCTTTATCTTTTATGATTGTCATCTATCGATGCCGATCTCTTCTTTAAAAAATTTATTCATCGTTTTGTCGTACTCTTCTTGGTAGATTCCTTCACCATTTTTGATTCTATTCTCTGCATCATAGGCTCTTTTTCTAATCTCCTCAACAGAGCCTAGCACAACACTTTGCGGATAATCATCACCAAAATCCTCTTTTAAGATAGTAACTTTTTTATCTTTTATAAAAC
>JALVAU010000425.1 GCA_027011025.1 Campylobacteraceae bacterium
ATAACATACCCTGTTAATTTAAAGCCTTTTTTTACTATTTTAAAATACCAATCTTGTTGTGGTTGTTCTCCACCTATTTTTAAATAGCTTAAATCAACATTTCTTTTACCAACTTTTTTATTATAGCTACTAGTAGTCAATTTCTCTTTTATATTTTTATCAAAGATAATAGCTCTATTGTCATGATCATAACTTATAGCGACATTAGCATGTTCAGAAATATTAACATGAAGACCTAAAAACACCCTCTTTTCTTTAGCTGTTGTATAGGTAATTCCAGCCCAATTTTTATTGGTTAAATTCATATTTACTTTTACAGAAGCCTCAAAGTTTCCTGACAGCTTTTCCTTTAAATAGACCTTGTTTATTGTTGGTTCATTTGTCATAATGAGAAGTTTTCCATCTGATATGGCTATTCTATCCTCATCAAATTTTTCAATTTTATAATTCCCCCCTAACTCCTCACGTTCAAAATCATCATTAAAAGGAAGTTCAAGTCCTGTTTTTTTAATGGCTTTAATAGGTTTAGGCTCTGCAATTACCTTAACTGTTTCTGCCAATGCAGTTTTTAATCCATCTGAATCTTTAGCCTCAAAAAATTTTCCACCTGTGCTTTTTGCTACACATTGAAGCTGTGCTAGTGCTTTTTCCTGTTTTTTATCACTAACATCAAAACCAATCACATGAGCAGTAAAATTAACACCCTTTTTTTCAAGCTCTTTTGCCATTGCACAAGGGTCTTGTTTACAACTCTCTTCACCATCGCTAATTAAAATAACCGTTGTTGGGCTTTCAATATAATTTAGCTTTTCTGCGGCCTGTTTGAGTGATTCTGCAATTGGTGTTTCGCCTTTTGGATTGATTTTTTTAATGGCACTCATAAACTGCTCAGGGTTAGCATCTCCAATAGGAATGAGCATCTCAATATCATCACAAGCTTTAGTTCGATGTCCATAGACCATTAAGCCTAGTTTTATATCTTTGTTCCAATTTTTAACTAAATCTCCCATTACCTCTTGGGCAATTTCAAATTTAGGTTTACTATCTACCTTTTTTTTCATACTACCAGAGCCATCAAAAACAACAATGGCACTCTCTTGTGCAAAAGTTGTTAGTGGCAAGAATAGAGAAGATAGAAGTAAAAGTGTTGATAGTTTTTTAACATTTTGTTTTATAAAAGTAGTTCTTAGCATTTTGTTTCCTTTTTATTTAGATATCTATTTTGGAATCTTCCAATTAAATATTTTATCATAAAAATTAATTAAATTAAATTAAATATTATTACTAATTCTAATTACACTCAAAAAGTTTATCTTATTTCAACTCAACCTCTTTAAACCGTTTTAAACGTTTCAAGAAATAGATATCAATCAATTTTGCTAACTCTCCTTGTTTTTTTTCAAACTCTACTTTATTTTTGTAGTCTAGTTGGTTGATATGATAGTGTACTCTAAATTGGTCTTTTGAAACGGTGTAGTGGTAAATATTTTCATCTTTTTCATCGGTATGGTCAAATTTTAAAACAAAAGAGTAGACAATATAGAGTGTTAATTTAACATCATCACTTAAACTTTTATGTGGTTCTAAATTTTTAACAGCTTTAGAG
>JALVAU010000426.1 GCA_027011025.1 Campylobacteraceae bacterium
AACTGGATCGATCACCAACTTGCCTTCCCCGGACGCTCCAAGCGCGACGACTGGGTCGGACAGGCCAAACTCCTCGCCGAAGGTAAAGAGACCGAATTTTCCAAGCGCGTCGATGCTGGCGAAGTAGCTACCAGCAAAAAAGGCTGATTTTTTTCATACAGGGAAGTCCATTTCTTGGGCTTCCTTCCAACAAATTTTTCTTCTTCGCTTCTTTTTTTAACTAAAAATTCCATTTGCCACTTTTTTGCCATACTATTTTGTTATACTTTGGTATGGGGATTCCCCAAATACACAGATTGAAGGAGTCTGAGATGAGACACATAGTTGTCAAAAGTGTGATTGCAGCTGTATTTGCTGCATTGGTTGTTGGCTGTGGTGGCTCAGGAGGAGGTAATGTAGTCAAAGGGGTGGTCAAAAACTTCAAGACCGGTGCCAATCTTCAAGGGGTTAAAGTCAAATTAGGGGATGGTCCATCCCTTACCTCTGCGGCAGACGGATCTTTTACTTTCAGTGGTGTGACGGCAGCGGATCGTATCGTCGTTACGTTCAAAAAAGACGGCTATGCCGATACGGCCAAGATCACAAAGATCACCAGTGATATTACGGAAGCGGATCTTCAGGTAAACATGGTTCCCGCAGCTGCTTCAGGTACGTTGAACCCCGCTGAGCCTAACACCCTCTCAAAGACAGGAGAAAACTGGCAGGTTGTGCTGGGGGAAAATGCACTGGACGCCACCGGTCAGGTGACTTGGGAAGTAACCCCTATTGATCCAGCTGAAATGGGAATTGGTGTGATGGCAGGAGATATGCAGGATGCGGACGGTAATCCGATTGAGAGTTTCGGTGCCGTGGCAGTGACCTTCAAAGATGCTGCCGGTAGTCCAGTCAATCTTAAAGATGGGGCGACGGCAACCATTCGTATTCCGGCAGTTAGCCGAGGGACAACGTTACCAGCAACCATACCGCTCTATTACTTTGATGAAGAGAGCGGCTATTGGAAAAAAGAGGGGACGGCTACGCTCAAGGGGACGGCTCCTAATCAGTACTACGAAGGGACGGTTGGACATTTCAGTTGGTGGAATTGTGACCGACCCATTGAAACGGTCACGACTGTCACAGGTTGTGTCGAAGATGTGAATGGAACAAAAGAGGCACATGCACGTGTCGTGATGGAAGGTAAAAACTATAATGGTACTACGACCGTCTACACAGATGGCAACGGGAAATTCACTATACGCGTCAAAAGGAGTGCCAAATCTCTCTTGACTGCGCACAAAGTGGAACGTATTTCTAATACCGTGGAGATAGAACCTACTTCCAGTACCTTTGAAATGGGTAGCTGTCTTGTTCTTGATGCGTTTACAGCCAAACTTACGTGGGGGGCTAATCCACGAGATCTCGATACTCATGTCGTTGGGCCGGATGGACCGACTGATTACCACATTTGGTATCAAAACAAGGGTAGCCTTGAAGGAACCGGAGTGAGAAGCAACCTTGATGTTGATGATACAGATAGTTACGGCCCTGAAATCTATACGGCTTTGAAATTGGCCAAGGCCGGTACGTACCACTATACTGTGTATCGGTATGCCGGCTCCTCCAA
>JALVAU010000427.1 GCA_027011025.1 Campylobacteraceae bacterium
CATCGCCATTTGAGCATTTAATTTCTTGCCTGCCATACCTCTTACCCCATCTGTTCCAAAAAGTTTTTGTTTCATGGTGATTAAATTTCCTCCTACTGATACCCTTCTTGGAGAGAGCATCTGTTTTTAAGTACCTAATTTCTATTCATTGGTGTTACTTCTGGTTAGGTACTTACTGTTTTATTTGAGAAATTATATCCTATTTAAGCGCTGGAGTTATGATTTCCTATGAAAAAAGGAAATTATTTTAAATTTTATCAAACAATATTGCTAAAAAGCAAATAGAAATTATTACTACACCGACTAAATACATCAAAAATTGGTGTATTTAGTCGGTGGAGTAATAAGGGGTTATGCAAGAAGTCTAATATAAAAACCCAAAAACCCAAAGTGGGATTTTATTTCCAAATCCTATCTCTATGTCATCTGCCACAACAAAAGAGTTTTGTATATCTCTTATCTGCTTAAAAGATTTATTTTTACCGCCTATTTCAAAAAGAAAAGTTTCGTTTATTAAAAAATCTCCTTTATTTGCATACTCTATCTTTTTGATGTTATACAGCATGCTTGCAAAAAAACTCTCTCTTATGTTGCCTATATTTTTGTTAAAACATAAAGCATTGAAAAGATTTGTATTGTTTAGATAAAGTTTATCCGGCTTTTTTAGATTTTTTAGTCGTTTTGCTTCATGTGTTATATGGTGGATAAGCTCGGCTTTCGAGAGGTAGTGGATATATTTATAGAGGGTAGGTTTTGTTATGCCTACATTTTTCGCCAAAGCATCTAAGCTCATCTCCATAGGATTTGACACACAAATGGATAGAAGTAGCTTCTTTAAAGATATAATTTTGGAACTATCTATATTCGCAACACTTACTAAATCTGTATATAGAATAGTATTTATATTTTCATTGATTCTGTCTAAATATCTATCCTCATCTTCAAAATAGTATGGAAAAACACCGACATCTAGAAACTCTCTAAAATACTTTAAAATCTTTTTATTTGGTAAAAGGTTGATGACTTGATGAGCTATTTTCTCATGATCTTCTAAAATTTTTTCTAACTCAAAACTTGGTAAGCTTATATCCTCTTTTAGTTCTATAAACTCTCTGAGTGATAAGATAGATAGATGAAACATAGAGTATCTTCTCGTAAAATCAGCATTTGTAAGTTCAACTGCACTACTTCCGCTAAAATATACTTTTATATTAAGAAAATCATAAATAAGCTTGATTTGAGTTTGAAAATCTTTGATTTTGTGTATCTCGTCTATGACTATGGCTTCGCCACCATACTTTGAAAAAGTCTCCACAAAATCAAAAAGTGATATCTCATAAAATATAGGATGGTCGCAACTTATGTAGAGTTTCTCATCTTCACTAAAAGGAAGAGTTTTTAAAAGTTGTAGTAAAAGTGTAGTCTTACCAACCCCTCTACTACCATAAAGTCCAGCTATTTTTGCCTTAGATGATTTCAAAGAAGAGAGCAAATATCTCTCGTATTTTGGTAGAGTTTGATTTAACTTGAGCCTATATAACTGCTTTGCAGTCTCTAAAATATTTAACATTTTACTATCCTATTGAATATTAGTAT
>JALVAU010000428.1 GCA_027011025.1 Campylobacteraceae bacterium
ATTTTAGAGATATGCAGATAGAAAATCTAGCGATAGAAGAGATACAGGAAAAAGGTTTAAAAACAGAGTTTATATATAACATATCAATATAGCTTGATATGTTATATATATTCTGATATACTTCCACAACAATAACCCTTTTGGAGGTAAAAATGTGGAATGAAACCGTTAATTATCTAGTCTTTGATTTGCTAGGTATGAGTGGTAGTTTTGCCAAATCTGTGCATTTCTTTATCTATGACTCTATCAAAATCTTGACACTTGTACTAGTTATCGTCTATGTCATCTCTTTTATACAAACATACATAAGCACAGAGACCGTGCGGGATTTCATACAAGGCAAATCAAAATTTATGGGAAACTTACTTGCTGCAATATTCGGCATATTGACCCCTTTTTGCTCTTGCTCGTCTATACCTCTTTTTTTAGGTTTTACACAAGCTAGGATACCAAGAAGTGCGACATTTTCATTTCTTATAAGCAGCCCCATGAATAATGAAATCGCTATCGCTATACTATTTGCTACTTTTGGTTGGAAAATTGCCCTTCTTTATACACTGTTTGGGCTAGCAACTGCCGTCATAGGCGGCTTTATCGTAGACATTGTCAGCAGGGATGAAGATATACTTATAGACATACCATATATGAAACAAGTCCACAGCGCATCTTTTATCAAACTTGTCTTTAAAAAAAGACTCAAAGATGCTTGGGAAAATTCTATAAAAATCATGAAAGATATCTATCTATATGTATTCGCGGGTATCGCAGTTGGTGCAATCATACACGGATTCGTACCCGCTGATTTTATAACAAAATATGCGGGAAGCAACAACCCTTTTGCTGTTTTTGTAGCGGTAATTGCCGGTATTCCTATGTATGCAGGAGCTTCTACTATCGCTCCACTGATAGAACCGCTCACATCAAAAGGGATGTTAATGGGAACAGCGTTGTCATTCATGATGGCTGTAGTTGCTCTGTCACTTCCTGAAGCTATGATTTTAAAAAAAGTGATGAGTTGGAGATTGATTATGCTGTTTTTTGGCATAGTGGGAACTGGGATAATCTTAGTCGGTTATCTATTTAATGCGATTTTATAAAAATTAATAAGGAAAAGACATGGATATAAAAGTTTTAGGCAGTGAGTGTTGTGCAAATTGTGATGCTCAAATGGAAATAGTAAAAAAGGCGCTGGCAACTACAGGAAAATTTGCTAAGCTTGAAAAAGTAGAAGACATGATAGAAGTGATGAATTATGGTGTCATGAGCACCCCTGCCATCGTCATAGACGGCGAGGTAAAATCACGGGGTAAAATTTTAAATGAGTTAGAAGTTATAGCTCTTTTTCCTATCTGACCTTACGCACTAAACACATATCTGAGCAAAAAGAGAAAGTGTCATATGCGAGGCAGATTTTTGAAAGCCTAGCTAAAGCTAAGGTGAAAAAATCTAACGAAGCCAGATGATACTTTATCTTTTTGCCCAAAGGGTGGTATAATTTGCTCACAATTGCGTCGTTAGTAAGATTTGAAGCTACCAGTAGCTCCTGCATCTTACTGCCTAACACTTGTAAGCAACTTATACCACTCAGGTATGTGT
>JALVAU010000429.1 GCA_027011025.1 Campylobacteraceae bacterium
ACTATAAGAGTTGCTAGAAAAAATCCGATTAAAAAATTTATCATCTAAGCCCCCAACACATAAAATGTTATAAGTGATAAAAAGGAGAATACAATCGCTATACCAAGTAGATTTGGAACTTTAAAGAGTCTTAGTTTTGCCCCATTTACCTCCATCAAAGCAACAATCACGCAAACAAAAAACAGTTTTAAAATAAAGACTAAAATTGCCAATAACAGTGGTAAATTCAGACCAAACGGCATAAACAAAGATGCGAACATAGAGGCAAAAATGATAAATTTTATACTACTTGCAGCCTCTATGAGTGCCAAATAAAATCCACTGACATCTAGTATCATAGCTTCATGCACCATAGTTAGCTCAAGATGTGTTTCGGGATTGTCAACCGGAATTCTTCCATTTTCGGCAATGAGCAAGATAAAAAAACTGATACCTGCAAATATAAAACTCGCCATGTGCTCATAAGGAAAGTGATTTGCTAGATTGACTCCTGCTTGTCCAACTCCCAAGCTATTTGCCATCATAGAGATACTAAAAACAGTGAGTATCATAGCGGGTTCTACGAGAGCTGATATAAAAGCTTCTCTGCTACTACCCAAGCCTCCAAAACTGCTAGCGCTATCTAGTCCTAAAAGCATAAGAAAAAAGGTAGAAAGAGAGATAAGACCTGTAATAGTAAAAGCATCAACAAAACTCACATAATACTCCCCTTTTGCGATTGGCGGTAAAAAGAAGAGTGTCAGCAGAAGAGGAGAAAGCACTAAAAATGGGGCAATTTGGGTGATAGAGCTTGACTCTTTTGAAAGCACTATCTCTTTTGAAAGTAGTTTTGAAAAATCCCTGTACCCTTGAAAAATTGAAACAGGTTTTTTATACAACAGATACATTTTGAGTATTTTTATAAAATTTGTTAATAGTGGAGCAAGCAAAATCAAAACCACAATAGTACTTATGTATAAAATCATCTCTTAGACCCCACAAGAAGTATCTTTACTGAGATGATCATCATCACAGACTCTAGCGCCAATGTACTCCAGCTAAATTCATGAACAAAAATTCTATAGCTAAAAAGAACCGACAGAAGCATATTAAATATAATTGCCGAGTATTTTCTTTGCTCAAAGTGAGCTAGTCTATAGATATAGTAACTTATCTTATTTGTAAGCCTAACACCACTTCTATAAAGAGTTCTCTCGAACAGAGGCTCTACATGTACACTAAATTTTGCATCTACAAATTTACTTTTATGTCCTGTAATTATCTCTTTTTCAAAGTGTATATCAGGATCATACAGCCAAGTGAAAAATCTCCTTATAGGACCTGCAAAACCTGTTGCCGAATACTGTGTAATAGAACTTGTATTATAGCCACAAGCCCAAGTATGAAATACTCTTTTTTTGATATTTAGCATTTTATAAAAAACATATAAGATGAAAGTTATAATCAACAATCCAGCCAATAAAATTAAAGGTGATACAACACCGCCATTATAAGCGATAGAGTGCAGACTCCATATATTTGGAAAAATTTTATCATAAATAGAAGTTTGGTTTAATCCATATATTACATTATCAAAAAGTTTTATATAAAAAGGGGTAAATAGCATCAAAGAGATAACAACAAATCCCATCAAAACCATCCCGCTTTTCATCAAAAAATTCACTTCAGTAGCATGTTTTGCATTTTGGCTTCTATGAAGACCTAAAAAAGTGATACCAAAAACTTTTACGAAACAGGCTATTGCTAAACCACTCGTAAGTGCCAGTGCAAAGACAGAAAATGGTATAGCTAATTTTAAGGAGATATTATCTATAACAGATGAGCTAAGCAGGGATTGAAATATCATCCATTCACTCAAAAAACCATTTGTCGGCGGGAGTGCAGATATACTAATAGAAGCTAAAAGAAAAGTAAAAGCAGTTATAGGCATAGACTTGATGAGTCCACCATATTTTTCCATATTTTTTGTTTTGGTTTCATGCAAAACACTACCAGCACCCATAAAAAGTAGAGATTTGAAACTCATATGATTAAATGTGTGAAAAAGTGCTGCTATAAAAGCAAAAGAGCTTAAAGTCGCAAGGTGTAGGGACGAAAATATCATTCCCATTCCAAAACCTATGAGAATAATACCGATATTTTCTATCGAATGGTTTGCTAGAAGTGCTTTGATATCATGTTCACTTAACGCATACAATACACCGACCAAAGATGATATAGCGCCTATTATTAACACTAAAACTCCCCACTCCAACTGCCAGACACCAAAAACATCAAACATAAATCTGAACAACCCGTATATAGCAACTTTAAGCATAACTCCACTCATCAAAGCAGAGACAGGACTTGGAGCTGCAGGATGTGCATAAGGAAGCCATACATGTAGAGGTACTGCCCCTGCTTTACTTAGAAGTGCAAAAACTACAAAAAAGAAGAGAAGTGTAGGGTATGCAAAATGAGAAACTATACTTTTCATCTGTATAAAATTCAACTCTAAATTTCCGTTTGTTGCTATTAGAAAGAAAAGGAGTAAAAAAACAAAGCCAAAGTGTGTCATAAAAAAGTAAAATCTAGCAGCTCTTATCGTAGATTTTCCCTCAATCTGTGTCAATATCAACTGCCAAGAAGTCAAACTCATAAGCTCCCAAAAAAGTAGAAAAACCAGTGCATTTGCTGATATAACTACCCCTATCATAGAGAGAATAAATGCAAAATAGTGTATCAAATAGTAAAATTTTCTCTTGATATGACTTAGGTATCCAAATGAGTAAAAAAGATTTGGCACGACACCAAGTATTATTAAAAAAATAAAAAGATTTGATAAATTATCAAATAAAAACATTATTGTAATATCCTAAAAAGGAGGCTGTTTTATGAGTCTCAAAAATTATTTTATATAGGGTACCTCTAACAACCCTATAGTGAAAATATACCTTAGAAAGTATATTTTATAGCAAAATGGTTAAAAATTTAATTTCCACCAAATCTAACAAGTGCGCTAGCCCAAGTAAAGCCACCGCCAAAGGTATCAAGGAGCATTAAATCCCCACTTTTTAATCGTCCATCTTCATAAGCATCATTTATCGCCATAGGTATTGACGCAGCAGAGGTGTTGCCGTATTTTTCAACAGTAAAAACTGTCTTTTCTTTTGGAAATTTTAGTTTATTTCTTACTGCCTCTATGATTCTTAGATTTGCCTGGTGAGGTATAAAGAGATCTATATCCTCGGGTTCTATATCATTTGTTCTTAAAATATCAACAACATCTTTAGTAAGTGTTCTTACAGCTACCTTAAAAACTTCATTTCCAGCCATCTTGATATATTGCAAGCCTTCGTTCATCATTTCAGTCGAGCATGGGTATTTTGAACCACAACCCGGAGTTATGAGCAGATCAGAATATTTACCATCAGCACTAGCATGCACATCTAAAATAGCTCTGTTTTTATCATCCGTCGCACTAATAATAGCAGCACCCGCACCATCTCCAAAGAGAATGCAAGTACCTCTATCACTATAATCAACCAAGGAGCTAATTTTCTCTGCTCCTACGAGCAAGATATTTTTCTTTGCACCTGATTCAATAAAAGCCTTTGCTAAAGAGAGCATATAGACAAAACCGCTACAAGCTGCGCTTAGATCAAATGCCATAACATCTCTTATGCCAATTTTATCGCTGATTAAACAAGCAGTTGAGGGCATACAGAGGTGATCAGGCGAGAGCGTAGCACAAATCACTAAATCTATATCACTCTTATCTATACCAGCTCTTTGTATGGCTTTATTGGCTGCCAATGCACCCATATCGCTTGTAGTTTGCTCTGTTGCTGCAATTCTTCGATTTTTAATACCCGTACGCTGCACTATCCATTCATCGCTCGTATCAACAATTTTTTCAAAGTCTTTATTTGTCATTATTTTTTCTGGCACATAAGAGCCGATGGATTTTAGAGATGCGTACATGTATATCCTTTTTGAAGAATTTTTAAACTTCTTGTAGTTTAGCAATCCTCTCTTCTATATCTTCATTGATATTAGAGTTAGAGAAGCTTATGGCTTGAAAAACAGCATTTTTTATAGCTTTTGCATTACTTTTACCGTGTGCAACAATGGCACATCCATTGATGCCTATCAGGGGTGCTCCACCATACTCTGCATAATCAACTTGTTTTTTAAGTATTTTAAATACTTTTCTCATCAAGATAGAGCCTGCTATGGCAATTGGAGATTTTCTTATATTTTTTTTGATAATTTTTGTTATAGATTCTGCAACACCTTCACTTGTTTTTAAAAGTATGTTGCCGACAAACCCATCACAAACAATCACATCAGTCGAACCGTCAAATATATTATTACCCTCAACATAACCTATAAAACTACTATTCGTACTTAGAATCTTGTAAACTTCTTTGGTTATATCGTTACCCTTGCTCTTCTCTTCACCATTTGATAAAAGACCAACACGAGGATTTTGCCTCTCTAGGACATCTCTCACATAAGCTTCACCCATTATGGCAAATTGAGCTAAATGTTCACTTTTACAATCAACATTTGCACCAACATCAAGAACAAAACTTGGTCTCTGCGTTGAAGTCGGCATAATAGTAGCGATAGCAGGTCTCAAAACACCTTTGAGCCTTCCTATACGAAGTGTTGCTAAACTCATAGTAGCCCCACTATGACCCGGAGAAACTACAGCATCAGCCTTTCCTTCTTTGACTAACATTACAGCCTTGTATATAGAAGTCTCTTTCTTTTTGAGTGCATCTGTTGCGCTATGACTCATACTTAGCACTTCATCTGCTTGAACAAAGGTAATTTTATCTAAAAATTGAGGTGGAACAAAATTTTTAATTTGCTCAATATCTCCAACCAATATAGGATGAAAATCTTTTTCCCTAAAGGCCTTTATAACACCTTCAATAACGGGTTCGGGACCTAAATCCCCACCCATTACATCAATGGCAATATTTAACATTTAGTTTTTATATTCGCCTGTTGTTTTATTGATTCTATGTGGCATTTTCCATGTGCCATCACTATCTTTAACCGGCATTGCCAATGTTACCTTGTAGTGTGTTCTTCTTTTTGCCGCTCTTGTTTTACTGACCCTTCTCTTTGGTACTGCCATTATAATTCTCCTAAAATTTATTTATTGCAACTACTACAATATAGATAATCGCATTTGAATGACTCTAATTCACTTTGTAAAATTGTATCAAAATCTATAAAATCATCAAAAAACTCTATCAAATTGATATATTTGTCATCATCATAGAGACCACTATTTGCATATATCTCTATATTTTGTTTTATACTTTTTGTAAATTCATCACCACATCTATCACAAAGGTGAGGAAAACTCCCCTCTATGACACCTGTACACTTTACTAAATTTTTATTAATTTTTTGAGCAATCCCAAAAAAATCAATATCCTCTTTTTTAACTTCAAAACTGATCCCGTCATACGGAACCTTTTTGAACTCTATTTTCATAATAATAATATTATACTATAATTTTATAGTACTTCTCTTCCGGCAAAAAAGAAATTTATCTCTATATTTGCATTTTCCAAACTATCGCTACCATGCACTGCATTTGCATCGATACTATCAGCAAAATCTGCTCTTATAGTTCCTGCTTCTGCTTCTTTTGGATTTGTAGCACCCATAAGTTCTCTGTTTTTTGCTACTGCATTTTCACCTTCGAGCACCATAACTACCACAGGACCGCTTGTCATAAACTCAACCAATTCACCAAAAAAAGGTCTTTGCGCATGCACCTCATAAAATTTTCCTGCATCACTAGTACTCAACTGTATCTTCTTCATTGCTGCGATTCTAAGTCCGTTTGACTCAAATCTATCAACTATCTTTCCTATAACATTTTTTGCCACTGCATCTGGTTTTATTATTGATAATGTTCTTTCCAATATTTTCTCCTAAATCTATTTATCTCCATTTTTAATAGAGGTCAAGGGCGGATTAT
>JALVAU010000430.1 GCA_027011025.1 Campylobacteraceae bacterium
ATTGTAGCATCAGGAATTATATTTTTGTTTAATAAAAATATAATTCCATCTAATGTTGGTGAAAAAGTTAATGACGAAGTTAAAAAGAAAATAGATAAGTTTTCTAATTCAGATTATGTCTTTGAAACAATAGATGGAACAAAATTAGAGATGGATGTTGAAGATAATGCCTTTCATGTTAAAGGTTTAGAAAACAAGACACTTTTTTTTAAAATTTTTGGATGGGATTGTGAGTTTTGTCAAAAAGAGATACCTCAATTGATAAAGTTAAAAAAAGAGCTCGGTGACTCTTTTGAAGTTATTGCAATTGAGGCACAAGAGCATAGTATAGAGGAGTCAAAAGAGGCTATTAAAAAGTATGGTATTAATTACTATGTTATTCAAGGTGATAAGCATAAAGATTTTTATCATTATTTACAAAAAAAGTATGGTTGGACGGGAATAATTCCCTTAACAATTGTTATTGCTAAAGGTGGTAAAGTTTTAGCTTTTGAGATTGGTGAGAAGTCATACTCCCTATCTGAATTAATGAAAGCTGCTCTTTTAAGGAAATAAATAATGGTTAAAACATTAATTATCATAGTATGTATGATTGAGTTATTAACGGCTGATATGGGTTGTAATGTTTTAATTAAGAAAAAAAATCAAGTTTGTCAAGAGAGTAGTGTTTTAAATCAAGAGCAAAATATTCATTTTATAAGTAGTTCAAAAGAGAAGTTTGAATCAAAAAGTATTAATATAACAGAAAAATTAATTGCAATTGATACTCAGCATCTAGAGCATGAGATTACTATTGAGAGGACATCGTCTTCTATAGCTCCATCTTGTCCACCTTTTTGTATTGAACCAATAAAGATAAAAGGGGTTGAAACAGTTGGAGAGATAGAATTATTATCTTTTATTGAAGAGGTAAAGAGAAAAAAAGATGGTCTCTTAATTGATGTGCGTAAAAACTCAAAATATAAGGAGGAGACTATTCCTAGTGCGATTAATCTTCCCTATGAGATGTTAACGAAAGATAGCCCCTATCAAAAAGAGGTATTAAAGAGTTTAGGAGCTAAAAAGATAAAAAGAGGATGGTTTTTTAAAACTCCACAAAAACTTCTAATTTTTGGAGAGAGTTCCTTCTCTCCTGAAGCCTCTAATGCAGTTAAAGAGTTACTTAAATTAGGCTATCCTAAAGAGAAGATACTCTACTATAGAGGTGGTGTATTGAATTGGAAAAATGCAGGATTAACTCTTATCTAAACAATTTTTAGTATAAATATTTTTGAGCTTCTGAAGCTTCAAAAGGCTTTGTAACTTCTATTACTTCAATAGGTTTAACAAAAGGTAGATTTTCTAAATCCTCGCTATTTGTAGTGGCTATTGATGATATATCAACAACTCCTTCATTTGTAAGCTCCTTTGGTTTATCTATTGTTAAATCATCTATTTCATAAACTTCTGATTTACCAACAATACCAAGTGTTTTAACAAATCCAATAGGTTCAGGTGATTGAGAAATAGTATGATTAAAAGAGAACTCTTGTTTTTGATAGACTTGTTTAGTTTTTAAAGTTACTATCTTATCCTTTTTTATATCTGTTTTAAC
>JALVAU010000431.1 GCA_027011025.1 Campylobacteraceae bacterium
CTCGGGGGGACTAGATACAAGTATAATCTTAAAATGGCTTCAAGATGAGTTTGGTTGTGAAGTTGTTACATTTACTGCCGATGTCGGTCAAGGTGAAGAGTTAGAACCGGCTCGCCAAAAAGCATTGGAGCTAGGAATAAAACCAGAGAATATTTTCATAGAAGACTTGAAAGAGGAGTTTGTCAGGGATTATGTTTTTCCTATGTTTAGAGCAAATACCGTATATGAAGGGGAGTATCTGCTTGGCACCTCCATAGCAAGACCTTTGATAGCAAAAAGGCAAGCTGAAATAGCTGCACTAACAGGAGCGGACTCTGTTAGTCATGGAGCTACGGGAAAGGGAAATGATCAAGTAAGATTTGAGCTAGGATACTTGGGTATAAATTCTGATTTAACTATTATCGCCCCTTGGAGAGAGTGGGATTTGAATTCTCGTGAGAAGCTTATGGCTTATGCAAAAAAACATAATATAAAAATAGAAAAAAAGGGTAATAAATCTCCATACTCCATGGATGCAAATCTACTTCATATATCTTATGAGGGTTTAGTATTAGAAGATCCTAATGCAAAACCGGAAGAGGATATGTGGAGATGGACAAAAAGCCCTCAAACTGCACCAGATAAGGTAGAAACTATTGAATTGGAGTATGAAAAAGGTGATCCTGTTGCATTAAACGGAGTTAGACTGAGTCCTGCTAAAATGCTAGAATCGCTAAATCAGATTGGTGGCAGAAACGGTATAGGAAGAGTTGATATAGTAGAAAATCGTTTTGTAGGCATGAAAAGTAGAGGTTGTTATGAAACGCCCGGTGGCACCATCATGCTAAAAGCTCACAGAGCAATTGAGAGTATAGCACTTGATAGAGAAGCTGCCCACTTTAAAGATGAACTGATGCCAAGATATGCAAAAACCATCTATAACGGCTTTTGGTTTTCTCCTGAAAGAGAGATGATGCAAGCAGCTATTGACAAATCTCAAGAAAATGTAAACGGAACTGTAAGATTAGAACTATACAAAGGAAATATTACAGTAGTTGGAAGAGATTCTGCTAAAAATAATCTTTTTAATGCAGAATTTTGTACTTTTGAAGAGGATGAGGTTTATAACCAAAAAGATGCGGAAGGTTTTATAAAACTCAATGCACTAAGATTTATAATTAGTGGAAAAAATAAGAAATTCTATGGTGACAAATGATTTAGAAGAGGTGAAAAATAGAGTATTTTCAAGCAACCAAGCAAAAGATGAAGATTTGCAAAATCTACTAAAATATAGGCAAGATGGCAAGTTTGACTTTAAATTGATAGATATTCGTGAGATTTATGAGTATAGCGATATGAGCATTGATGGTACAGATCTACTCTATCCTACTACTCTTTTTCACAAATACATAGATGATTTAAACAAAATGAAAGAGAGTTATATAATACTCTACTGCCGTACCGGAAACAGAACGGGACAGGTATTGGGAATATTAAAGAGGATGGAATTTGATAAAATTGCCCATCTGACGCAAGGCATAGTTGCATACTCTGGGAAAACCAGTAAAAATGCAAAATTACCAAATAATATAGAGGAGAAAAAATGAAAGTATTGTTAATAAAAGATGTAAAATCTTTAGGGAAAAAAGGTGAAATCAAGGATGTAAAAGATGGTTATGGCAGAAATTTCCTAATAGGAAAAGGTTTTGCACTACATGCCACAAATGAAGTCATCAAAAAGTATGAAGCAGAACAAAAAAGAAAAGCAAAGGCTGATGCCGATGAGATACAAAGACTAAAAGGATTAGAAAAAGATATTGCAAACCTTAAGCTTGTCATAAAAAGAAAACTAGGTGCAAACGGTAGTCTTTTTGGAGCAGTAACAAAAGATGAAATAGCAAATGAGTTAAAAAATCAACACAATATAGAGATAGATAAAAAAAGTGTTGAGATAGACAAAGCTATAAAAATGACAGGAGAATTTGATATTTCTATAAAATTAGGTCATGGAATTCACGCAAAGTTAACTGTTGAGATAGTTGGAGAGTAAGTATGTTTGAAGCAACTACTATACTTGCCTACAAAGGTCAAAACAGAGCAGTTATAGGTGGGGATGGGCAAGTTACATTTGGAAACAGTGTGCTAAAAAACAATGCAACAAAAATCAGAAAATTATATAATGGTAAAATCTTAGCAGGCTTTGCCGGAAGCACTGCTGATGCTTTCAATCTTTTTGATATGTTCGAGGGGATATTGGGGCAAAAAAAAGGAGATCTATATAAATCTGTCATAGAATTTTCGAAAGAGTGGAGAAAAGACAAGATGCTTCGTCGTCTTGAAGCTATGATGATAGTATTAGATACAAAGCATATATTTATACTAAGTGGCAATGGAGATGTGGTCGAACCTGAAGATGAAAAAATTGCTGCTATAGGAAGCGGCGGAAATTTTGCTATATCTGCTGCAAGAGCACTAGATAGATACTCCAACTTAGATGAAGAAAATATCATCAAAGAGAGCTTAAAAATTGCAAGTGAACTATGCATATATACAAATAATAATATAAAAATTTATACTTTAGAGGAAGAAAAATAGATGAATTTAACTCCAAAAGAGATTGTAGGATACCTAGACGAATACATAATAGGACAACTAGAAGCAAAAAAATCTATTGCTGTTGCACTAAGAAATAGATATAGAAGATTGCAACTCTCCCTTGAGATGCAAGAGGAGATAATGCCAAAAAACATATTGATGATTGGCTCAACCGGAGTTGGAAAAACAGAGATAGCAAGAAGAATGGCAAAAATGATGGGACTTCCTTTTATTAAAGTAGAAGCTAGCAAATATACAGAAGTAGGATTTGTAGGAAGAGATGTGGAATCAATGGTAAGAGACCTTATGATGGCATCTATAAATCTAGTAAGAGCTCAACACAAAGAGAAAAATGCAGACCAGATAGATCTACATGTAGAGAAGCAAATCATAGAAAAAATTCTACCTCCCCTTCCCAAAGGTGCTAGTGATGAAAAAAAGGGTGATTATCAAAGAAGTTATGGAAAGATGAGACAAAAATTTCGTGATGGAGATTTGGATGAATTAGAGATTGAAGTTGAAATTTCAAACAGCAGCAGCGACCTCTCCGACTCCTCTTTACCGCCCGAAGTCATAAAGGTTCAGGAATCCTTTATCAAGATACTAGGATCCGGTCAAAAAAATATAAAAAAAACGCTTAAAGTAAAAGAGGCAAAAGAGGCTCTTAAAAATGAAGCTAGTGAAAAATTACTCGATTTTGAGGCTATAAAATTAGAAGCCAAAGATAGAGCAGAAAATGGTGGTATTATATTTATAGATGAGATAGACAAAGTTGCTGTAAGCTCTCACTCTTCAAACAGAAGCGACCCTAGCAAAGAGGGAGTTCAAAGAGACCTTTTGCCCATAGTTGAAGGAAGTGATGTGAATACTAAATATGGTGTTATTAAAACAGACCATATACTTTTTATATCAGCAGGAGCTTTTCACTTAAGCAAACCAAGCGATTTAATACCTGAACTACAAGGAAGATTTCCACTAAGAGTGGAGCTCAGTTCACTAAGCGAAGAGACACTTTACAAGATATTAACACAACCTAAAAACTCTCTGCTAAAACAATATACTCAACTCTTAAAAACAGAAGGTGTGGATTTAATTTTTGAAGATGATGCCGTTCGTGCGATCTCAAAAATCTCTCAACTTACCAATGAAAAAACAGAAGATATCGGCGCTAGGCGACTACATACGGTAATCGAAAAGGTTTTGGAAGATATAAGCTATAGCGCAGATGAACATGCGGGAGAAGAGATAAGAGTCACAAAAGAGCTAGTACATGAAAAACTTGATTCTATTATTGAGGACGAAGATAGCAGTAGGTATATACTATAATGATAAAAAATCACGATGAAGACAACTCTAAAAAGATTGAAGAGAAATCTACTTTTCAGGAAGATTGCCCTACAAAATCAGGATTCGTTGCTGTTGTAGGCAGACCAAATGCAGGAAAAAGCTCCCTTCTAAATTGGTTGGTTGGCGAAAAAATTGCGATGGTTTCTCATAAAGCAAATGCCACAAGAAGAAGATCGAAGATAATAGCACTACATAAAAATTCTCAAATTATCTTCATAGATACACCCGGAATCCATGAACAAGAGAGACTTCTAAATCAATTTATGCTTGATGAGGCGCTCAAGGCTATGGGAGATTGTGATTTGATCATCTTTCTCTCTCCTGTTACGGATAAGATTGATCACTATCTAGATTTTTTAGAGAAAAACACCAAAAATACTCCGCATATGATTCTATTAACAAAAACCGATCAAGTTAGCAACGAAAGAGTTTTGAAAAAAATTATGGAATTTAGCAAATATCAAGATAAATTTTTATCTCTAATACCCGTCTCTATCAAAAAGGGCATAAGCCAAGATTATATCTTAGAGGAAATTTCAAAATATATCCCCAAGCACCCATATTTGTATGATCCTCAGATACTTACCACGGAAAATATGAGAGATATATATAAAGAGTACATAAGAGAGTCGATATTTGAAAATACCAGTGAAGAGATTCCATACTTTGCCGATGTAGTGATTGATGGCATAGAAGAGAAAGAGGATATAGAGTGTATAGATGCAAATATTATCGTTGAAAAGAAGAGTCAAAAGGGTATAATAATAGGGAAAAATGGGCAAACACTAAAAAGAATAGGGAAAAATGCCAGAGAGAAAATTGAAAAAATTATAAATAAAAAAGTTTTTCTAAAAATTTTTGTCACTATCAAGCCAGGATGGAGCCAAAACAAGGATCTTTTGAAGAAACTTGGGTATATTTTAGATTAAAAATAAAATTTTTATGGTACAATTGATCTGTATATTATATAATTGGAGTTGTGACATATGACCACAAATAAAAACAAAAGTTTTTCAAGTATTGTCTCCGTTGACCCTATTACTCTAAATTCTTATGAATACTTTAAAAACGAGATAAAAATAAATAAGCTTGAAAAAAGCAAAAAAGACTCTTTTAATATCTCATACATACCATCCAAAGATATTATAACTGCGACTGTTAATATGAGCAGAAATATACCGGAGAGTGACTTAAAAGATGCGATAGAGATCAAAGCCTACGATGAGTTAGGGTTGGACTCAGCTATTAACTATTCAATAATACATCTTGAAACAGAAACCAATGATACAAAAAATAGAATTTTTAATATTTTTGCCATAAACTCTGAACTTATCAATGAAAGACTATCTCCAATCAAGAAATATACAAAATATATTGACTATGCAACAGGAGCTCCTTTTCTTATAAAATCTCTATACAAAAAAGCTTTTATTGAAACTGAGGGTATTGATTGTTTTATATATTTTCAAAAAGAGGATGCTTTTTTAGCCATATATAATCAAGGAGAGTATATATACTCAAAATCTCTACACTACTCCTTGGCACAAATTAATGAAAAGTTTTGCGAATTAATTGGCGAAAGAATTGATGAAAAAGATTTTGGTAACTTATTGACAAGTGAAGGATTCAAGGGTAGCAGTCCAGAATATCAACAACATCTTATGAAACTTTTTGGTGAGATTTTTCTATATATAAATGATGTTTTAGTTTATGCAAAAAGATCTTATTCCCTAGAATCCATAGACAGACTCTATATTGGTTCGGAAATAGGTGATCTCTTGGGCATAGAAGAGTATGCACAAAGTTATCTAGGTCTAAAATCACACACTTTTAATTTTAGTGTCGCTATAAATTCAAAAGAGTGGTATATTGACCAAGTAGAACTGCTTATGATTTTAACAGCTCAATTATATTTTGATGAAAAAGATGATGACTTAAACTTCTCACCTTTTAGAAGACCCCCACCTTTATCAAAAAGACCTGCTGGAAAATTGATAAGTGCATTGGCGGCTAGTGTTATTTTGTCTGCAGCATATCCATCATAT
>JALVAU010000432.1 GCA_027011025.1 Campylobacteraceae bacterium
TAATAGCTAGTGAATTTTCTGATAATATGACTCAGAAGATAGAAGAGGAGAGATTACAATTTAAAAAAAAGCTTTACGAGAAGGGAGATATAGTAGGTTTTAAGATTATTATCATTGCCGTTGATGACATCTCTTTGCAAAAAGAGATATTTTTAGAATCTAAAAGATACAACTCTCTTTGTAATGCGGTTGATTCTGTTGATTATTGTGATTTCATCTTCCCTTCTTATGTTAAAAAAGATGATTTGACTATCGCTATCTCTACTTCGGGTGCTTCCCCTGCACTTGCAAAGCATCTTAGGATTTATCTCTCAAAACTTATACCCTCAAATATATCCAGTTTTTTAAAAGAGATGAAAGCTATGAGAGGCTCACTACCAAAAGGAAAAGAGAGGATGAAAACACTAGATGCCAAAGCAAAGAAGTATATAGACTCTCTTTAGTGTGTAAGGTCAGTCTTTAAGTTTAAAAGAGAGAAAAAGGGCTAGTAAAAGCATGAGAATTGTTGTGCTGTACAGTACCGTATAGTTAGTAAAGTGTAAAATTGCTCCGCCTAGAACAGAAAAAAATATCCCAAAAGAGACTATATTGACTTGAAGGGCTACATATGTTGGTCTTAGTTTTGGTGGAGCTAAAATTAAGATAAGGTTGCCTGATGCAATTCTACTCCCGTCTGTTGCTGCACCTACTAGAAAAAATACAATCATATACAGATATATGTTTGAACTAAAAATTGCAAGTATAATTGCAAAAATATGAAGAGATATGGAGATATTGCTAGTTAATCTATTGTATCCTCTACCACTTAAATTGCCCCATAAAAAGTTACTCAACATCGCTCCTACCATCTGTGCGGTTATTAGTGTTCCTATTGCTACACCATTTAGATTTATAGTCTCTTTTGCCTGCAAGATTATAAAAGGAAGCGCTATAAGATAGCCGTAAGCAAATAAGAATGTGCCGAGTTGAATCTGCAAGTCTTTGTCATTTTTCAGTGTTTGCCATGAGTTTTTTAGAAATTTTTTAAAAGAATTTTCTCTTAATGGTATATCCTTTTTTTCAGGCTCATCAATAGTTGCAAAAGCTATATATCCTAGTGACATTATAAATGAACTAAGCATAAACAGGTATCCAAAACTATATGGTGCTTTAAATTTTTCTAATATAATAGCCGTGATAGCGCCACTTATCAGTCCCCCTAAGCCACTAAAAAACTGTCTATAAGCCATGGTTTTACCACGAAATTTATGACTGAAAATTTTTGCAACTATATCTTTGAAGTATATAGCCCCAAATCCGGCACTAAAAGAGAAGCTAAAAAGTCCTATTCCTATACAAAAAAGAGTTAGAGTAGGGTGATTGCTCCCAAGAAAATTGATAGCAACACCAATAAAAAACCAAGATACAAATCTAAATATAAAAACTCGTCTAAGATATGGCAACATTCTTGCATAACTTTGTGATTTAAAAGCCGCAAAGAGTTGGACGACTATAGCCCCACCTCTTAAGAGTGTAGCGAAAAGTCCTACAACCATAGAGCTACCGCCAAAATAGTTTACCATCAAAGGCAGTATAGTTGAAGGCTCGGCAATTGTAACACCAATAGTAAGAAAAAAGCCGTGTAAAATATTTTTGATATGATTTGAAAATTTATCCAAAGTAGTTTGTCCTAGTAAAATAAGTGAGGAATTATATCATATTTGCCTTAGCTCTACATGTAGAGCTATTGGGTTTTATATATAATCCCTAGTACTCTATTTTCCAAACCACTCTAGTTCATCTCTAAGCTCAACCACTTTGCCTACAACTATAAGGGCAGGAGTTGGTATATCTTTTGAAAGTTTGACTATATTTTCAAGCGTGCCTACTACTGTTTTTTGCTCTTTTGTAGTTCCTCTTGATATGACTGCGCAAGGAAAGTCTTTTGGCTTTCCAATCTCTATGAGTTTGGTAGAGATTTTAGAAAGATTATGAAGTCCCATGAGAAATACGAGTGTATCATCACCTTTTAGACTATCCCAATCAATTTGAGAAGTTTTTTTATTTGGTGATTCATGTCCCGTTATAACTCTAAATGAGACAGCTACACCTCTATGAGTCACAGGAATACCGGCATATGCAGGAACACTGATAGCAGAAGTGATACCGGGTATAATCTCAAATGCCACCTCTCTTTGTTTTAGATAGCTTCCCTCTTCGCCACCTCTACCAAAGACAAAAGGATCTCCTCCTTTTAGTCTGACAACATTTTTATATTTTAGAGCCGATTGATATATGGTTTCATTTATTTCATCTTGAGGCATTATGTGATGACCGTCTTCTTTGCCTACATAGATAAATTCGCATCCATCTTTGGCCTCTTTTAGTATATCAGGATTTGCAAGTCTATCATATATGACAACATCAGCCTCTTTTATAACTCTTAGTGCTTTTATGGTTAGAAGTTCCATCTCTCCGGGACCTGCTCCTGTCAAATATACCACTAAATATCCTTTTTTTCATCATCATTTAGGTAGCAAGAGGGATCTTGTGCCCATAAATCATCATATATGGCATTTGCTCTACTTCTTGAACCACCGTTGCATATATCCAATACTTCACAATCTTTGCAATATCCACCGATTTTTCTTGGAAATTCTCTTAGTTTGTTTAGCATATCATTCCCTTTATTGAGCCATATTTGGCTAAAAGGAGTTTCGCTCATATTGCCTATATAGTGTGGAAAAAATGGATCAGGTTTGACTCGTCCAAGCCAATCTATATTTCCCAATTTTACTCCAGCACTATTTCCGCCCCAGTTTTTGAGTCTTTTTTTCATCTCATCTTTAAGTTCGGGGTACTTTTTTGCGAAAATATTTAGAAAAAGTATCGCATCCATCTCCATATTACCTGTGACTACATCTATATTTCTTCCGTCTTTTATATACTCAAATGCCTTGTGTATAGTAAATTCTACAAATTTTCTTCTCTCTTCTTTGCTTATATCTATCTTTAGATTATCAAGTCCTCTGCCAGAATATACCAGGTGAGATATATAGATTTTATCTACTCCTATCTCTTCTGCTAGCTCAAACATATTGTAAAAACTCTCTTTGGTCTCATTTGTTATGGTGAAGCGAATTCCGGCATTTCCACCATGTTTTTGTATGAGAGATATAGCTTCCATGCTCTTTTTGTAAGCACCTTTGAGACCTCGAAATTTATCGTGTACTTCCTCGATACCATCTATGCTTATGCCTATATAATTAAAATACTTTATGATGTTATCTACATTTTTTTCATCCACATATAGACCGTTTGTTGATAGATAAGTGACGATGCCTGCTTCTCTCATAGCTTTTGAGATTGCGAATATATCTTTTCTGATAAGCGGTTCACCGCCTGAAAATATGACAAACTTGATGCCGGCTTTTTTTAGCTCTTTTATGGAATCTAATATAAACTCGGTTGTCAAGAAATCTTCAGAATTTGGACTTGCATAACTGTAACAGTGATGACAAGCAAGGTTACAACGATTTGTAAAATTCCAAATAATTATACTGCCATCCAGAGACCTCTCTTTTTGCCCATTTGTAACTGATTTTATAAGATTTGATAATCTAAACATTACTTATCTTTAAGATCAAACAAAAATATACCAGATGGCTTAGGGATTGGCCATTCAAAGTGTTTCCACCATTTTTTTGGATCTTTGTCAGCAACTTTATATGCTAAAACCATATTTTTTGTATTTACACTAAAGTATAGGTGTTTTGATTGCTTCGACCATCTGACATGTAGAATCCAACCTGGAAATTTAAAGGTTCTTACAATTTTTAGATTTTTTGTATTTATGATTTGAACAAATGGAAAATTCCTACCGCTAAATGTAACCGCAAGCCATTTTTTATCTGGACTAAGAGAGGTAAATACAGGATTCCCCTTAGTTTTTATAGCTTTTATGAAGTTAAATTGATGGTCAAATACAAATACTTTTTTGTTTCCAACTGCAGGTATGAAAAATTTACCTTTAGATATGCTCCAAAATCCAAAATGGGGAACTTTTAAGATTCTCTCTTTTTTACCAAGAGCCAATGGAATTTTTTTATACTTCATATTATCAAGATTTAAAACTCCAATATCAGGAGAATTAAAAAGCCCGACTACATATAAGTTTTTATTGATCATCGCATCAAACGGAACTTTTCCTATATTTTTTACCTTTTTATATAAAACAAAGTGCGGAGTTTTCTTACCAATAGCTTCATCTTTCATGACCCACAACTCATCACTGTCCATGCAAGCAAAGATAAGATAGTTTTTATATAATTTTATACCAACATTTCTACTATCTGTCTTTATGCTCTGTACTGGGTTTAAATCACGATCTAGTATCTCTACGGTTTTATTATCATAATTGGCAACTGCTAGAAAATTTTTCCCAATTATAAAACCTATAGCACTTTTACTTGTTTGATACTCTTTTAATTTTTTTTCTTCTATTGGATCAAATTTGATGACATACCCATCACGGGTGATAACATATCCATCATTGTCACGAAATTTTACAACGGCATGGTTGAAATTATGCATATTTTTTATCGTATTAGATACGAGATTGTGCTCAATCACCCCAAGTGCAGAATTTTCCCTCTCTACTACAAATATCTTTTCTTGTGCTTGCATACTCGAAATGCTTAGTAAGCACAAAATTGTAATCATCAATATTTTTCTCATTTTTTATCCTTAAATTTATAGATATAATCAGCCAAAGCCTCAAGTTCTTTTGCACTTAAATCGTCAAAAGCAGGCATAGAATTTCTTTTATAACCCAAACTTTTATATGTCCCTTTTGGATCGGCAATTTGGGCGATTATTTCCCCTTTGTTTCTCTTGTTTGCAATGCTTTTAAAAGATGGTCCAAAAGCTTGTGCTGTTTGATGGTGACAACCCCAGCAATACTCCTTGAAGAGTTGCTCTCCATTTTGTTTCTTTGCATAGAGATTAGAGAAGATTAGTGGTAATAAAAGCAGGAACAAAAGTATTTTGTTTTTCATTTTTTAGCCTTTATTGTGTATGTTTTGCTTTTTAAAAGCATAGATTTTTTTAAACTGGAATTTTGTAAATTTAGAGTTTTCCAGCAACTAGGTTTTGCCAGTATGACATACATTGAAGCTGTGATTATATCACCTTTTTTCAAATCAGGAGCATTATAAATCAATTTTTTTGTCTCTTTTGCCTTTATATTGTTTACAAATCCTCTTTTGTATGCAAAAGCAGGTATAACAATAGGTTTTCCATCGATCCCTAAAAAATCAATTTTAAATGAGCCTTGTTTGTCCTCTGTAGGAGATTTTTTATAATTTTGCCAGATAATTTTTCCATCTCTTTTTATGCTTAGTTTTAGATATTTTAACCTTGCAGCTTGGATGATAAGCGGATGAGGCATTTTATTTTTAATGCTAACTTCAATCTTTTTATTTTTTGCTTTGATGTCTAGCTCTATCCCCTTTTTTCTCATGCTCATATCATGTATGCCACTAAAGCTGTGGTCGTGATGTTTTGTGCGGGATTTTTTGTCCATTTTTTCAACTTTTCCTGCTATGAGAGGCATATGGCATTTTATACACTCTTTACTATTTATATTGTCGCCCATAGCATCAAAAATTAGAACATTATGAGTATTTCTTTTGTGTGAATGACAACCGGAACATACAAATTTATCATATATGGGGCTGTGTGTCATGGTGTGTTTATCGCTATCTTGTGGATTTTCTAATGATCCGTATATAGTAGGCTTGTAATCTTCTGCTTGTCTAGCCAATATAATTTTATTTTTAATATGAGCTTTTTTTACATAAGCAATTTGATGACAATAAAAACAGCTGATAGCATCTTTTTCTCTCTGTTTTGAAGAGTCTGGCTTTATAGTGCCGTTAGCTAGCTCTTCTTGATTTTTGGCTGAGGGCATA
>JALVAU010000433.1 GCA_027011025.1 Campylobacteraceae bacterium
GGCGTAAAAATAGTAGGTGCATCAAACTTGCCAAAGCTTATAAAAACTCACCCCGATACATATAAAAGAACTATGAATACACTACCAAAAAATTTAACAAAAAATACAAAAGCAGTTGAGCCTGATTTATTGGTTGATAAAAAACTAGAGATAAAAGGTAGCAAAAAGAGTATATTTGTCATAAAACCTTCAAAGGGCACCCAAAGTGCTACGGATTTGATAGTTTATAGTCCAAAAGACAGCTTTATCTTTACGGGAAACACTATTTTTAACGGAAGATTTGTAAATTTTGCCAAAGACAGTGATATGGACGGATGGATAAAGGCTCTGAAACTCATAGAAAATAAACACGCCAAATATGTCATGGGTGGGCATGGAAAAAGATTTGACAAAAACTCATACAAACCTACTTTAGAGTATCTTTTGATGTTAAGAAAGCAAGTTAAAAAAGCAAATATTGATGACATTGATCCGGCTGATTTAGAAAAGTACATACATACGGACAAATTTAAAAATATACCTCATTACGATGAGCTATATCTAAGAAATGCCAGACACTATTTTGAACAGTTAGAGTGGCAATAAAGGGGTAAATAATGAAAAGAATATTGTTGATTATACTCATAAGCACTTTTGCATTTGCAAAGGTTGATTTTGCCACACCTCAGCCTAGCTTTGAAAACCCTAGACTTTGGCTCATAAGGATCAACGAGAGTGAAACAAAAAAGGTAAACCATATACTAAATGCAGTCAACAATGTCCTAAAAGGCTATCCTGAAGAGGCTCTACATGTAGAGCTAATTTTTTATGCAAACGGCATAAGGGCAGCTAGAAAAGATTACGATAAAAATATACTAAAAAGGATAAAATCCTTGATGGTATATGACAATATAGATTTTGTAGTCTGCAAAAACACTATGGATACTATGGGCTGGAAGAAAAAAGAGTTTATAGGTGGGGTAAGATATGTCCAGATAGGTATAGCCGAAGCTATAGAGAGAGTTGCTTCAGGCTGGATAGATGTTTCACCATATTAAGGAGATTTTTTGAAGAAGATAAGCATAATTTTATTTCTATTTTTCTCAATCGCTCTCTTTGCCGATTATAAAACCGGCAAGAAAGTATTTGAACAAAAGTGTGCCTCTTGTCACACGGGATATATAGCAGGAAAAGTTCTTGAAGATAATTTTTATAAAAAAGATAACAAACTTTTAAACCTAAAAGCACCAACCGTAAATATGCTTGCATATTTTATGAAAGAGGCACCCGAACACATAGGTGAAAAAAGTGACCCCGAGATGCAAAGAGTTGAGATAGGTGATTTTATACAAGATTATGTCTATAATCCAAATAGAAGCAACAGTGTCATACCTCATAGATTCCTAAAATATTTTGATAAAAAAGAGAGTATGAAAGGAAAAGTTAGCCAAGATGAACTCTCAAATATAGCAGATTATCTATTTGATTATAAAAAGATGAGACTCAAAAACCATCCACGCGCCAAGAAAATTCTCAAAAAACTAAGCACAAAAGAGCTCATACAAAAAGCCAAAAAAGAGCAAAAAATCATACTTATAGAGGCGATGTCAAAGACATGCTACTACTGTAAAAAGATGGAAAAAGAGGTTTTATCACTCCCAGATATACAGCAAGTCATCAATAAGGATTTTGTCTTTATAAAAATAGATGTAGATAAAACAAAACTGCCGTTGGGATTGGATAAAAAGTACAAAAAACTAACACCTACATTTTTCACTCTAACTCCTGATGGAAAATTTATGAACGATTACCCCGGAGCTTGGAGCAAAAGTGATTTTTTACTGATTTTGGATGAAAATATCAAGAAATAACAAGCAATTTGTCATAATTATTATCTCCTAAAATAGCCGACTAGAGAGCTTTTTTGTATAGAGTGAGAGTTTAAAATATATCCGAAATGCAGGGTTTGCGTTTTTGTCTATATTGAATTTTGCAATATCTACAGATTTATCAAAAATTTTATCTACTCTCCTTTTAGTGCATTTACTTCTAATCTTACCATATCTATATGAACCCTATTTTGACTATCTAGCGGTGATAATTTTATATAATTTTCTATCAATTCTGCCAAAAAATTCTCTCTTAGATTTTTTGGTAAAACATTTAGATAGGGAAACCAAGTTGTTTCTAGCCACCCTTTGAATGCTAAAATATCATCATGAATCATATCTTTTTTGATTAAATTGACCTCTATATCTCTAAAATTGTGTCTCTTTAACAGATCCAAATAAAACTTATCATCATAAAAAGCATATGGAAAATCAAAATCTTTGAAATACCTCTTGTAACTAGGTATTGTCAAATCCAAAGCAGAAAATACAACTCTAGCATTTCCCGCCCCACCCATTTGAAATAAAATCCTACCTCCTTTTTTAAGCGCTTTATGGACACCTTTTAACAAAGTCTTTTGATCTTTTATCCAGTGAAGTGCAGCATTCGAAAACAGAAAATCAAACTCATCTTTAAAATTCATCTTCAATGCATCCATTTGTAGAAAAGTCGGTTTTTTATATATGGATTTAGCTAAAGATATCATCTCTTCGCTAGCATCAATCCCAACAACTCTACCTGATGTCAAGTTTGCTAACATATTGGTTATCTTGCCATCTCCACACCCGATATCCAAGATCGATTCAGTTCCATCTAGGTATAGTTTTTTTATCAACTCTTTTGCCCAAACTTCTTGACCTTTAGAATTTTTAGCATACTCTTTTGCATCCCAAGTCTTATTGGTCATGGTTTAGCCTTTTTTTTAAAAATATGGAATTATAACTTTCATGATCTATCGCCTTTGTGTTTATTGTATCATATTTGTTTGCTTTGGCAAGATATTCTTGTGACCAGCCTCTTTGTAATCTTAATTTTTTCACTATCACTAGTTCTCCTTGAAAATTACTACTGATATTATAGTATTTTTTTAGCTCTGTCGGTTACGACAAAGAGACGACAAATATTAATATTATCAGTTTGCTCTTTTATATATGTATTTCTCTAAAGTGAAAGTATGATACAATAAACAAAGAGATATGGTTATTACTCCAATCACATATAAATGCACTGCTTGTGTCAAAATCCAAGGGCAAATATGATTTTAAAACAAAATATATGTTAGAACTTTTCACTCTCTATACTGTTGGACTTATGGGCTCTGCCATACCGGGACCTGATATATTATATATTACTCGTACAACATTGGATCGTGGATTAGTTAGTGGTTGGAGCGGGGCATCCGGTGTATTGTTCGCATCACTTTTTTATCTGAGTGCTGCTGGAATCGGTCTAGGGGTTATCGGTCAAAGCCCTTATTTTCAACTCCCCATAGGAATCTTCGGCTCTTTTTATCTGCTTTGGATTGCTAAAAGTATCTGGAATGAAACGATGCAACTAGATAATCAACACGACAGAGACAAGCGAAAACTTCATATCTTTCTCAAAGGGATGGCAGTACATCTCTCAAATCCCAAAGCTATCATCTTTTTTTCTGTGATATTGGCCCCGTTTTTGAGTAGAGGAAATTTACCTTTACAGATATTTGTCCTGACTTTAGGGCACACTACTACATTTTTTGGTACAGCATATCTGGTTTCGAGATTTAATAACTTTTTCACACCACGCCGTACTCTCGTCATCAACCGAGCCTCTGCGATACTATTTGCATTTTTTGCTTTGGAATTGATACGAAATTCTTGGTTAGCAATAGAAAAGATTTAATTTTTTATTTTACAACCCTCTTATGCACCACAATGAGTAGAGGATCATAGTGGCAGAAACTAAAATCCTTACAATTCTCTAAAGTTATAAAAAGTAGGACTTTTTCGAAAAAAAGTATAAGTTCAGTTTTATATTCAAACTTTTATTTCCCTGCCATTTTTACATATATGTGCAGTATGTCGATAGCAGCTGGAGTTATACCACTAATTTCACTTGCTGCAAAAAGGGTTGGGGGGTTGAATTTTTGTAGTTTTTCTACTACTTCATTACTTAAACCGGATATTGATGCAAAATCCATCAAAGGAGGAATTTTTACATTCATCATATTTTTCATTTTATCTATTTGCATTTTTTGTTTTTGGATGTAATTTTTATATTTTGCTTCGACAAGTATCTGCTTTTTGGCATCATGTGAAAAATTTTCAAATATAGGTGAGAGCTTTACAAGTTTATCCAAGTCAAATGATTTTCTAGCTACTATCTTTTGCAGACTAACTTTGTCTGTTATCTTATCTTCACCAATATCGGCTAAAAATGCTATATTTTCTTTTGAAGGGGTCAATACATTCTCTTCTAAATATGCCAGCCCCTCTTTTATCTCAAACTGTTTTTTTACCATAGTATTATATGTATCTTCATCTATCAATCCAAGTTTATAACCATAAGGACTTAGTCTGATATCTGCATTGTCTTCTCGCAGTAAAAGTCTGTATTCGGCACGACTTGTGAACATACGATAAGGCTCTTTTGTTCCTTTTGTTACCAAATCATCTATCAAAACACCGATATAGGCTTCATCTCTTCTTAGTATAAAAGGCTCTTTATCTTCTATACTTAGGCTTGCATTGATACCTGCTATCAAACCTTGCGCAGCTGCTTCTTCATAGCCGGTTGTACCGTTAACCTGACCGGCTAAATACAAGCCTTCCATCTTTTTGGTCTCTAGTGTATGCTTTAACTCTGTTGGGTCTATATAATCATACTCTATAGCATAACCATATCTGACTATTTTGGCATTTTCCAAACCTACGATTGATCTTATCATCGTAAGTTGAGTATCAGGAGGCAGAGAAGTTGTCAGACCGTTTATATAGTATTCTGTTGCCTCTTTTGTTTGAGGTTCTATAAACAGATGATGTCTCTCTTTGTCGCTAAATCTATTGACTTTATCCTCAATGCTCGGGCAATATCTAGGACCTGTTCCTTCTATCTGTCCGGTAAAAAGAGGTGCTCTGTGAAAGTTATTTTCTATGATAGTATGAGTCTCTTTGTTTGTGTAAGTTATGTAACAAGGAAGTTGATGGGGTTCAAATCTCTCATGTTTGGTTCTAAAGCTAAATGGTTGTGGATTTTCATCACCACTCTGTTTTTCCATCCTTGAAAAATCTATACTCTTTGCATCTATCCGGGCACAAGTTCCTGTCTTTAAGCGACCTAAATTTAATCCGAATTTTCTAAGTGAATCAGAGAGATTTACCGATGGAAACTCACCAAATCTTCCGGCATTTTGTTTAAATTCACCTATATGAATCAAACCCTTCATAAAAGTACCCGTAGTTATGATAATCTTTTTGGCTCTATATCTATTTCCAAGGTGTGTTTTTATACCTGTAACGATTTGGTCGTCACTTAAAATATCTTTGGCTATCTCTTGCGAAACGGTTAAATTTTCTGTATTTAGTACTATATTTCTCATAAAAATACGATATCTATCCATATCAATTTGGGCACGGCTTCCTTGAACTGCTGGTCCTTTTGATTGGTTTAGGATTCTAAACTGTATGCCCGTAGCATCAGTTGCAAGCCCCATTTGACCTCCAAGAGCATCTATCTCTTTCACTAGGTGACCCTTTGCAAGTCCTCCTATAGCGGGATTGCAACTAGCTGCCCCTATTTGCTCAACCAACATAGTTAAAAGTAGCGTTTTGTGTCCAAGCCTTGCACTCACAAGTGCAGCTTCGATGCCAGCATGTCCACCACCAACTACGATAATGTCATATTTCATATATAAAAATCCTAATAAAGTTTTCGCTGATTATAGCCTATTTTGTATTAGTTTTTAAATAACTGCTATAATTTCACTAACCTTACTCACTTTTTCTCAAAAAGTCCTACTTTTTGTAGCTTTAGAGGGTTGTAGGGACTCTTTGTCCCTGCCAATATAATGGGCTTTGCTCATTACATTGC
>JALVAU010000434.1 GCA_027011025.1 Campylobacteraceae bacterium
GTATTATAACACTTGTGTTAGCCATAATTTTCTCTATGGGCGGAGCCGGTCCGGGCATCGCTTTGATACCTCTTTTGAGTTTTTTTGGTTTAGATTTTACGCTTGCCCGCGCTATAGGTTTGTTTGCTGGAGCTTCTACAACTATTATGGCAAGCATTATGAATATAAAGAGAAAAGCGGTAGATTTTTATTTCATGTTACCTATCGCTTTGATGTTGCTCATTTTTGCACCTATTGGAGCATACAGTAGTAAATTTATAGATGAAAATATTATAAAATTCCTTTTTATGCTACTGCTTTTTTATAGTGCATTTATGATGATGTTTGGAAAGAGAAAGGCTTTTTTTAAAACAGAAGGTAAATTAATACTATTTTTAGTGGGTGGAAGTGTTGGTTTTGTAGCTGGTCTTCTTGGTGTGGGTGGCGGAAATATACTTATACCTCTGCTTGTTTTGCTTGGTTTTGAGCCAAAAAAGGTGGCTGTTACCGTCAGTTTTGTAGTTCCTTTTTCAGCTATTAGCTCCTTTTTTACATATGCTAGTTATGTGCAGATAGATTGGATTTTACTTTTTTGCGTATCTATTTCGGCAATTATTGGAGGATATATAGGTAATTACTTGATGCATTTTAAACTAGAGCAAAAAGATACTAAAAAAGTGATGGCTTTTATACTTTTTATATTGGCTATAAAACTACTTTGGGGCATATTTTGAAAAAAGTTGATTTATTTAGTCGGTGGAGTAATAATTGTGAGGTGTAGTGTTGCTTAAGGTTGTTGAGATATTTTATTCTATACAGGGAGAGGGTTTTTTTAGTGGGACTCCTAGTCTCTTTTTGAGGCTACATGGGTGTAACCTTGCTTGCTCTTTTTGTGACGATGCTTTGCATACGGGAGATTATAAAACATATAACTTTTGTGAGATTTTAGATGAGATTAAAGCATATCCTGCAAAACAGATCATTATCACAGGTGGTGAACCTACCATTTATGATTTGAATGAGTTTATAGATGCTCTACATGTAGAGGGTTATTTTGTATGTATTGAAAGCAATGGATACAGATTTGAAAATGTAAAAAATGCAGATTGGGTAACATACAGCCCAAAAGATTGGGATGCTATAAAAAAAGATGGTTGGAGTGAGATAAAGTTTATAGTCTCAAAAGATAGCGATATAGATAAAATACTTAGTTTTCAGACCAAAAAACCGGTTTTTATACAGCCTTTGAACTTTTTTGACAAACCAAATTTTGAAAATCTTGATTTTTGTATAGATTTAGCCAAAAAATACCCACACTTGAAACTCAGTATACAAATGCATAAATTTTTAGGAGTAAGATGATGAATAAAGCATTGATAATTTTTAGTGGAGGACAAGATAGCACAACTTGTCTTGGTTGGGCAAAAGAGAGATTTGATTTAGTTGAAACTATCACATTTGATTATGGACAGAAACACAAAGTTGAGATTGCACAAGCTAAAAAAATTGCTGATATGATGGGTGTAAAAAACAGACTTCTTAGTATAAATGCTTTTACTGAACTCAATGACTCAGCACTTATTGACTCTAGTATAGATA
>JALVAU010000435.1 GCA_027011025.1 Campylobacteraceae bacterium
GGGTATGGAACAGTTTATCTACCCTATGCATTAGAGAGAAAATATCCAAATGCTAAGTTTGAGACTAAGTGGCAGTATCTGTTTCCTATGCGTAATGTATCAAAAGACCCTAGAGACTGCGAAAGAACATTCTAAAAGAAATCTTAAAAAGGTAGGCAAAAAAGCCTACCAATCCCCCATAAAATCATCAGAATAAAACAAGAAAAATGCTATAATATCACCAAGTAAGTACCTATATTTAGGGATTTAAAAAGGTTTTTTTAATGAGTAATATATATAAACAAGGAGAGAATAGAAAACAGCAAATGTTCTTCCCTCCAAGTATAGATGAGTATGTAAAAGAAGATAATCCAGTTCGAGCTATTGAAGATTATGTAGAACTCTTAGATATGGTAGCGTTAGGATTTACCAAATCAGCACTAAACTCAGCTGATGGACAACCAGCCTACCACCCAAAACTTCTATTAAAAATTTATATCTATGGCTACCTCAATAAAATAAGAAGTTCAAGAAAACTAGAACAAGAGATAAAACGAAATATAGAGATGATGTGGTTATGTGCAGGATTAACCCCAAGCAATAAAACCATTTCAAACTTTAGAAAAGAGAATTCTAAAGCCCTAAAAAAAGTATTTAGAGAGTTTGTACTCTTATGTAAAGAGTTGGAGTTAATCACAGGAGAACTTGTAGCCGTAGATGGAGCATTTTTTAGAGCCAATGCTTCAAAGAATCAATTGATTACTAAAAAAACTGTAGTCAAAGATTTAGAAAAAATAGATGAAAAGATTGAGGCATACCTTGAAACAATGGAGTTTGCAGATAGTAAGGAGAAAAAAGAGAAACGCTTAACACCTCCAACAAATAACTTAAGTAAAATGAAAAAGAGAAAAAGTAAACTCGATAAAGATTTAGCTCTACTTGAAGAGATGGGCGTAACCCAATACAATCGAACTGACCCTGATGCAAAACTAATGAGAAAATATGGATATAGTCAACTCTCTTATAATAGTCAAATTGCTGTAGATAATAGTTTTAAATTTATCGTAGCAACAGAGATAACCCCTAAAGGTAATGATATGCAAGAGCTACATAAAATGGCTTTACAAACTAAAGAGGTAGTGGGAGAAGAAGTCAAAACTACCATTGTAGCAGATGCAGGTTATTATAGTGGTAACGAGATAAGACAATGTCAAGAGGATAATATAGAAGTTATTGTACCAATACCTAATACTCAAAAGGTACAAAAAGATAAAGGCTTCTTCTCTAAAGATGATTTTATCTACAATAAAGAGCATAACCACTATATCTGTCCAAACAAAAAGATACTCACACAAACAAAATCAACAACAGTACGAAATCATAACATTATTAACTATTTCTATAGAGTAGGAAGTAAAACCTGTAATGCTTGTCCATTAAGAGATAAGTGTATTCCTCAAAAGACAGCGTATAAAACAGTCTCTCGTACTCAATTAGCTGATATGGTTGAGTCTCATAGAGAAAAGATGAAAACCAATAAATCTAAGAAGCTTATTAAAAAGAGAGGCTCCATTGTTGAACATCCATTTGGAACCAT
>JALVAU010000436.1 GCA_027011025.1 Campylobacteraceae bacterium
GCAAGAAGATTCTAGAAATTATATCAATTATACAGGTGATGTAGTCGATACTACTGCCACTTCAACAACCAAATGGGCAAATGACGGTGGAGCTAGAGATACAGCAAGGGAACTAAATTACAATCCCGGAGCTGTCATAACTGTCAATACTGAAGGGCAATTTCAGATGCAAAATACTGAAAACAGTACTGCATTTGATGCTGTAAGTGTTACTGGAATTGATGATGCTGTAAACTATAGCCCATATTTAAAAAATTCTGATGTAGTATTTCCTGCCGGTACAATTTTTGATAATAATACCACAATAAAACCCGCTGCTGATATGACTATTACCGATGATAACAACAATACTTATAATCTAACAGCTGGAACAACCTATACTGTTGGGGTTGATTTTCCTGCTCCACTTACACTAGGAGCTGATGCAACTTTTCCACAGGATACATCAACTAGCACATTTGGAGCTGCAAGTGGAACTCCTCAAATTAATGTCGGAACAAATGGAATCATATACAATGGCAATGATGGCACTGCATCGGATCAAAATATGAATTTGACTGTTACTGCACTAACAGATGCTGCAAATGATATCAGCTCAAATGATAAATTTACATCTTCTTTTTCAGCTCTACAAGGGAGCTTAATAACAGGCAATTCTATAAGAACTTCACAAAATTTATATGCTGCTAGCCACGCTTCAAGTATAGATGTATATGACTCTCTAGGCTCAAAACATACTGTAAGATTAGATTTTACTAAAACATCAAGTGGAACTGACGGATCAGAGTGGTCTATGATTATCTCAGTTCCTGAACCAGGAGAGATAAATACTACAGGAAGCGGACTAAATAATATAATTTTAGGTTCTATAAAATTTGGTCCAGATGGTTCACTCTCAACATTTTCACCATCTAGCATAAAATACTCTGCTAACAACGGCTCAACACCAAATCAAAATATTCTTTTTAATTTTGGAACTCTTGGTCAATTTGATGGCATGACAAGTTTTGATGCACAATCAAATACTTCTGGAATATCTCAAGATGGATATCCAGGTGGAGATTTGGTTGGAATAAGAATAGATGAAACAGGTACTTTGGTAGGAAGTTTTACTAATGGTAGAAGTTTTGGTTTAGCACAAGTTTCTATGGCCAAATTTTCTAATAACAATGGACTTGAAAGCAGTGGTGGCAATAGTTTTATACAAACTTCAAACTCCGGAAATCCAATTATCGGTCAAGCTGCTATTGGTGGGCGTGGATTTATTCAAGCTAGTGCATTAGAGATGAGTAATGTTGACTTAAGTAGAAGCTTAACTCAACTTATAGTAGTACAAAGAGGTTTCCAAGCAAACTCAAAAACTATCACTACTTCTGATCAGATGCTAAATACACTACTTCAATTAAAACAATAATTTTGATATAATATGCCCCATTTTAAAATGGGGCATATTTATGAAAGTAACTCTCTTACAACACACATCTTTAGCAGTCTGCGCAAGTGCCATACGAACCTGTTGGCAAAGTTTCGATAAAAGCGATAATGGTGGCGAAAAAGATAGAGAACTTATAGA
>JALVAU010000437.1 GCA_027011025.1 Campylobacteraceae bacterium
AATTTACTATGAATATCTTTAAACATAATACTAGGTTCGTAACAATGTATAAAGATTCACAACTAGGATATGAGCAAAACAGAAGTAGCTTTTCTTTGCATGGAAAAAACTTAAACAGTTATTTCTTAGACACAATCTTAAATAAAAAGATACTTCAAGGAGGCAGTTTTAATCTGGAATCAGCAGGTGTTAGTTCTGATATGTTTAACGGAGAGTTTACTATAAAAAATAGTATTTTAAAAGATTTCTCACTCTTTAATAACATAATGGCAACTATCAATACTATACCATCTTTGCTGTTCTTAAAAAATCCAAATTTTAATGAACAAGGGTATTTAGTCAAAAAAGGTTTGATAAACTTTAAAAAAAATGGAAAAATTATCTCTTTTGAGAAAATTATCCTACATGGCGCAAGTGCTGATATATATGGTTTTGGATACATAGATCTTCAAAACAGGAAAATAGATATGGATTTAGAGATAAAAACTCTAAAAGATGTAAGCAATATAATAAAAAATATTCCTCTTGTTGGTTATGTTATTTTAGGAGAAGATAAAAGCATATCTACTTACATAAAAGTAACCGGGAATATAGATAATCCAAAAATAAGCACCCAGATACTAAAAGATACTATTAATACACCGCTAAATATAATAAAAAGAGCAATTCAAGCACCTTTTAAAATTTTTGAGTAGTTATTTGTTGTGGTTAGGCACTTATATCACTAGATTTTTTCCCACTCCACCTTCGATATAGTTATTTGTAAAACTATCTCTATACATCTCCATGGCTAGATTTCCGGTACAGTGAGTTGGCAAAACTTTTTTTACACCTAACTCTTTTAGAGTTTTTATAGTTTGTAATATCTCGTCTTTTTGCTTATGTAGTAGGTGGAAACCTCCTATGGCAAATTTTATATCTTTGTTTATAATTTTTTTTGATATTTTTACTATATTTTCTATGCCGTAGTGCCCACACCCGGTTATAACTTTTGGAAAATCATCATCTATGATCAAAGCCTGTTCAGGTATCTCTTCTCCTAAAATGCCGGTTGTATAGACATCATCAAAAAGCCTTTTTGGTTTTTCATCACAAACCACGATATCCTTGCACATACTCTTTAAATCATCGATAAAATGATCTGAAAATGATGATGGCACAAAGATAATTAAATCTCTATTTAACTCCATAACAGAATCAACTCCACCTATATGATCCCAGTGCTCATGAGTTATAAACAGATATTTAATCTCATCTATATTTACACCCTCTTTCTTCATATTTTCAAGCAAAATTCTACCATTTCCACCAGTATCAAAGAGAAGTTTATACTCCTGTATATAAGCACTAAAGCCCCAAGGAGCTCTACATGTAGAGCTGTTTTTGTTGTTGTCATATATAATTTTCATCTTTATCCTCTTTGGTTATTATCTGTTATATTTTCCTAAAACTTGCCATTTTAAATCTCTCTCCCATCATGGAGGGGTCTATTAAAATTTTAACCTTGTTTATCTCTTTTTTATAAGTCTCTTCTGTAGAGTTTTTTTGCAACATGTCCAAAAGCTCA
>JALVAU010000438.1 GCA_027011025.1 Campylobacteraceae bacterium
TGTTTATTGATATAATATTCGTAATAATAAACAAGGAAGTCTTGGTGAGAAATTTAACTGTAAAAGAAAAAAATGATTTAAATGAAGTTCATAATTGTATATTGGTAAATTATAAATTTGATTTTATATTAAGGGGTATTTATAAAATTATTAATATATTTACAAGGAGATTAAAAACTGACCTTACACACTAAATAGACATCTATATTTAGTGTGTAAGGTCAGTTGAAAGGAAAATAGTGGACGATTCTAAAGTCATCCACTATAGTTTTATATCGATTTTGTGTTATCCATGAGAACCGGTACAAATATTAAGGAGACTGCAACCGCAGCAATAGTTCCAAATATCAATGCGATTCCTAATCCTCCAAAAATAGGATCTTTGGCTAACAGTGTACTAGCTAAGATAATAGCTGCTGCGGTCAAAAAGATGGGCTTAGCTCTTGTTGCAGTTGCTACGGCTATTGCTCTTCTCTTTTCCATCTTCTTCTTCATTAAGCTTAGAGTAAAATCTATAAGTAAAAGAGAGTTTCTTGAACTTATCCCCATAAGAGCTATAAAGCCTATGAGAGAAGTGGCTGTCAGAAAGAAAGTATCAACAGTGATCATATCCATAACCCAGTGACCAACAATAACACCTATGATAGAGAGAAAACTTCCAAGAAGTATGATTCCACTAATGGCAAAGCTTTTGTAGTAAATAACCATAAGTAGAAAGATCAATATAAGAGCAGCGATAAATGCGCCTCCTAAGTCTCTGAAAGTATCCATTGTTACTTTCATCTCTCCATCCCAATCAAGATTAAAAATTTCACCTGAAACTCTGTCTTTAAGCTGAAGATTAAACAAGTGCGTATTTGTAACTATGTAGTTTTTACTAAAATGCTCTTTTATCTTATCTCTAGCAACCAACAGAGGATAAACTTGAGAAACCAGATCTGTTTCAGCAGTTATATTTACCATTTTTTCTAGATCTTTTGACATTATTGTTGGAGATGAATCTACTCTGTTTATACTTACTATCTCATTGACAGGTATCATCATCCCTTTTTTATTCATAAGTTTTAAAGAAGATAGTTTATCTTCTAATGCTTGCTTAGAAAAGCTTGAAAGTTCTTTTGTTTTTTTACTCAAAACTAAAAATAGAGGTATCTGCTCAGGCGAATTTTCACTATTTTTTACCGCTACTGCCATGCCTTCAAAAGCAAGATAGAGTATCTGATTTACTTGCTCTATGGATAATCCTGATCTTATGACTTTTTCTTTATCAACCTTTAATTCAAACTTTTTAAATATCTCATCTTGCATAATATCAACATCAACCAAGCCTTTAGTATTTTTCAATATAGATGCAATCTCACCTGCTATTTCTCTCATTTTAAAACTATTTTCACCATAAAGTTCCACAACTATAGATGCAAGTGTAGGTGGACCTGCCGGTTGCTCTATCATCTTGATATTTGTACCTTTGATTAGGTTTTCACAACTCTTTTGTATCACAGGCCTAAGTCTATGCACCATCATAAATGATTTTTCATCTCTTGTGTGCTTATCAGTTAGATTTACAACTATCTCTGCTACATTTTCACTTCTTTTAAATCCTGAACCTTTCACAAGACCTGCATAATCCAAAGGAGAGCCTAGACCAAGATATGTTTCAATATCTGTGATCTCTTTCTCTTTTTTTAAGATTTTATTTACACATTGTGTAACCATATGAGTTTGTTCTATCGAACTTCCTGTAGGTGTGTCTATATATACCGAATATGTATTTGCACTCTTTCCCGGTAGCATTTTTGCTAGAACTATCTTTGTTGGCAACATCATAACTGAGCCCACAAAAGCTAAAAATGTTATAAACAGAACTAAAAACTTCTTAAACTTAGAATTTAGGATTGAATAAATAATCTTCTCAAATAATTTCATTTTTCATCCTTTTTTTGTTCTAATGTATCTTTTTGAAAATGGTGCTCATGATGATGCATTTTAGGTTTTTTAAGAAGTTTTCTTGATAGGTATGGTGTAAAAATATAGGCTACTACTAGTGATGCAAAAAGTGCAACCGGTACATTTTGGGGAATTGGTTTCATAAATTGCCCCATCATTTGACCCACAAATGCCATAGGCACCATCGTGAGTATGATTGCTAGAGTTGCTATATTTGTTGGAGCTCCTATCTCATCAGTTGCCTCTATAAGAATCTCATCCATATCTTTATCTACTGATTCATGAGAGTGTAAATGCCTATGTATATTTTCTATGACTATAATAGCAGCATCTACCAAAAGCCCAAGACTCAATAAAAATGCAAAAAGAGTAATTCTATTTATAGTTTGTCCGGTCATAAAGGCCACAAATATTGTAACAGCCAAAATAGCAGGAACTGTGAATGTAACTATCAACGACTCTTTCCAACCTAGTACAAAAACAAGTAGAAGAGCTATGATTACGATAGAGATAAGAAGGTGAAAAACAAGCTCATTTACAGCTTCATCTGCTCTTACACCATAATTTCTAGTTACTTTAAAATCTATACCCTCTTTTGAGAGTGTCTCTTTGAATTCATCTAATTTTTCTTGGATTTTATCTGCTATAACTACGGCATTTGTGCCTTTGAGTTTAGAGAGTGTAAGGGTTATTTGCTTTTTGCTTGTATTAAATTTACCGTCTTTTTTATAGAGTATCTCTGCACTTCTAAAATCTTGAATATTCTCACCTATACTGACATCTGCAACATCTCTTAAATATATTGGCGACCCCATGTATTGTGCTATTATAAGACTTTTAACATCTCTTATACTCTCTATAGCGTTTTTAACACCAAACAAAACAAGCTTGCCGTCTTTCGTTCTATTTTTTACATCAGGTACATCAACTGCAAGTGATTTTAGGGCATTTACAATCTGCCCCATAGAGAGGTGAAATCCTGAAAGTTTTTTTAGATCAACTTGAACATTATACTGCTCTTTTTTCTCTCCTTTTAGTGTAGTTTTCGCAACATTTTCTATCCTGTTTAACTCATTTTGTATATACTTTACCTTCTTATATAAAGCGACTGTAGAGATTTTTGAACCATCTTTTGGGTAAAAGGCAACTGTCACTATCGGAATATCTATATCTATATCAAAAGGTTTTACAATTGGTTGCATAGTGCCTTTTGGAAGTTGATCCATATTTTGCATCACTTTGTCATAAAGCTTTAGATTTGATGATTCCCTATTTTCCCCTATATAATACATAACATTTACAATTCCAACGTTTTTTGCCGAAACTCCATAAATATGCTCTACACCTTTAATCTCTTTAATTCTTCGCTCAAGTGGTTTAACGATGATATTATCTATCTGTTTAGGGGTAGCGCCAGGAAGTACAACCATCACTGCGCCACCACTTATCTCTATTTGAGGATCTTCTTCTCTAGGTGTTACCTCTAGAGCAATATATCCGACAAGTAGCAAAAATACACCTAAAAGAGAAGTTAAAGGATTATGCAAAAAACCTTTTGCTAATTTTCCTGCTACATCTGTTACTTTATAATTACTTTTATCCATATTTCAGCCTATTTTATATTTACAATTGCATACATACCGGGATATACAGTTTTTTTATCTCTATTAAATTTTACTTTAAGTCTAAAGGTATGAGTAAGAGGATTTGAGCTAGGTATGATAGAATCAATCACTCCCATACTTTTGAGTCCTATAGATGGAATTTCAACTTTCACACTCTCACCTATCTTTATATCTTTAAGATTACTCTCTGATATCTCGGTTGAGATTTTTAAATCACTCAAATCTGAAAGTATGATTGCCGGCATACCAGGCATTGCCATTTCACCTACTTTTATATTTTTTGCAATGACTACGCCATCATTTGGTGCTTTAATTTTTAGATATTTGTATTGGTTCAGCACTTCTTGAAGCTTTGCTCTAGCCTGTTTTATCTGCTCTTTTGAGATTTTCACCATAGCTTTTAGATTCTTTTCTGCAAGTTCCAAATTTTCAACATCATACTTTGAAACCATATCTTTTTTTAACAATCTCTTATATCTATGCAGATTTAATTCTACATTTTGATACTGATTTTCATACATTTGAGATGCAAGTTTTGCCTGAGATATTGCAAGTTCAACCTGAGCTTTGGCACTATCTATCTCTTTTGAATCTATCTCATATAGGAGTTGTCCTTTTTTTACTCTATCACCCTCATCAACACCGACTTTTATAACAAAACCCATATATCTACTTGTCATCATTTTTTGATTATCTGATATAACACTGCCTGTTAAATTTAAATTCCCTGCGTATATTTGCGATACCATCATACCGATGGTTATAATGCCAATAAAAAACTTTTTCATATCTCTTCTCCATTTGCTATATTTTCTAACTCAAGTATTTTACTTGTTCTTCTGTTTTGAACCTCTTTTAATTTTAAAACTTTCTCTATCTCCAAAGATTGTTTAATAATTACATCATTAATAGAGACCAATTTTTCCTGATATCTTCCGAGATAATTTTTATAAATGGTTCTGCTTAACTCTATCTCTTTGTTTAAACTATCTATATCAAAATCCATACTCTCGATCTCAGTCTTAATTTTTGCAACTTTTAAGGCTATACCTTTTTTTGCCAGCTCTACTTGAGCTTTAACTTTTAAATTTTCTACTCTTGCTTTTTGGATATTATTTTTATCTATCCCTCCATTAAAGAGATTTATCTTAAATTGAAATCCAACAGTATAAGCATCGTGTTGAGTAAAATCATTTAAAAAATTGTTATCTGCACTAGAATACTGAGCAAATGCTCCTACTTCAGGTAGATTTGCAGATTCTTGAAGTTTAATATTCATATCTGTTATTTTAAGACCCTGTTTTGCCTTTTGTATATCTATATTTCTATTTAATATCTCTTTTATATTAAGAGTTTTTGGCATAACCTTTTTGTAGGTACCACTAACTGACTCAACTTTTGAATTTAAAAGAAAAGATATAAAATGCAAAACTAATTTTTTATTTGCTCTTGCAGTATTTATCATTCTAACTACATTAGCTTTTTTTGATTGAACTTCCAAAAGATCTACTTTTTTGGCATATCCTTCATTTATCATTGCTTGTGCCATATCTTCAAGTTTTATCATATTTTTTTCTATAATATTTAGGTTTTTAAGATAGGAATCAAGAAGATAAATATTGTAGTAACTCTTTTTTAGTTGATATATTTTTTCACTTACTATTTTCTTAGTATCAAGCTTACTAAGTTTTGTCAAAGCCATAGTAATAGCACTATACTGTTCTAATTTTCCACCTGTATAAAGAGGAACTTCATATTGTAATTTTGTCTGAAAATGGTTTCTTGACCCTGGATAATTTAAATCACTAGGAGATGTGTCTAATAGTTGGTTTGCTGTAGCTGGGTTGGACATTATATTTGAAAATGTTCCAAAATTTCCACTAGAAAGTGCTAAAGCCTGGCCAACACCACCTAAAAAATCCGAAAATCCAAAATCTCTAAATGTAGCTTCTCTGCTTTGAAGCTTAAAACCAAATACATTTCCTGCATCGTTTGAGCGCATAGCCAATTGAGTTAGATCTAATTTACCGTAGTTGTAACCTTTCGCTATTTTATGCTCAAACGCTCTTATATTCTCATCAAACTTCGCTATATTTATCTCTAAAGAGTCTCTCTTTAGTATCTCTATAGCTCTGCTTAAATCTAGGTTGGAATATACCTGCGCCTGAACAAAAATAGGTATAGCTAGGAAGATTAACCATAAAATTAACTTCATAAACTTTCTCCATAATTTTTATTTAAGTGCCGAATCATAATAAATAACACATAAAATATATTGTTTATTATGATTCGGCACTTATAATATTAACCACAATTACTA
>JALVAU010000439.1 GCA_027011025.1 Campylobacteraceae bacterium
ATCTAAGTGATCTTAAAAAAACAGATACAAATTATAACAATAAAGTTGTCTTGGAAATTTTAGAAGATCAGCAAATTAAAGATTATCAATCTTTTTCAAAAAAACTGGAAAAGATGAAAAAACTAGGAGCATTAGTAGCCATAGATGACTTTGGCTCAGGTTATTCAAACCTTTCTCATATAGTTGGTATCGATCCTCAGTATATTAAGATAGACTCTACCCTAGTAAACAATATAGATACAAATAAAAATTCGAGAAAAATTGTACAGGGAATTGTGCATCTTGCAAAAAATTTAGGGATAAAAACGATAGCAGAATTTGTCTCAAGTAAAAAAATTTTTGAAATAGTATATGAACTGGGTGTCGATGAATTTCAGGGCTATTACTTTGGAAAACCTGCTCCTATAGATAAAGTTCAAAGTGGAGAAAAATAATATGCGAAAATTAATCACTATTAGTAAAAGATTGAAAGTTTTATATGTAGAGGATAATAAGCAAGCAAGAGAACAAACTATAAAACTACTAAGTAATTTTTTTAGCTACATAGATGTGGCGATAGACGGCAGAGACGGCTTAGCAAAATATATTGAATATCTTGACAAACATCAAAGTTATTATGATTTAATCATAAGTGATATAAATATGCCAAATATGGATGGTATAGAGATGTGTTTAGAGATATTAAAATTAAATCATAAACAACCAATACTTGTGATTTCGGCACATAATGAATCAGAAAAACTACAACAACTGATTGATATAGGGATTACCAAGTTTCTTCACAAGCCAATCAATAATCAAATATTTTTACAAAAAATAACAAAAATTATCAATTTAATTAACAATAGAAATATTGAAAAAAAACGCTTAAATGAGATTAAAAAACTAAATCAAGAGCTTGACGCACTTATTGATAGTTTTGATACTTATGTTATAGCATCAAGAACAGATTTGAAGGGTATCATAACATATTCTAGCAAAGCATACGAAACAATTTCAGGATACAGTAAAGAAGAATTAATAGGAAAACCTCACAATATCGTCAGACATCCAGATATGCCAAAATCTGCTTTTAGAGATATGTGGAAAACAATCCAAAGTGAAAAACTATGGGTAGGTGAAGTAAAAAATCTCAAAAAAGATGGTGGTTTTTATTGGGTAAAAGCTTTTGTAGCGCCCTACTATAACAAAGATAAAACACATATAGGATATAGTGCCATCAGGTTAGATATAACTGCACAAAAACAAGTTGAAAAACTTCATGCACAAGTAAATGCACTTTTAGACAATGCGGGTGAAGGCTTTTTGTCATTTGATCAAAACTTGAAATGTGAAAGTAGTTTTTCAAAGGAGTGTCTGGAAATATTTAATACAAACAACATCAGTGGGTTGGACATATCTGAACTTTTATATGAAAATGATAAGAAAAGTAGGGAACTTTTTTGTGAAGGTATCAAAAAAATCCTAGAATCCAAAGACGATTTGAGCAAAGATTTAATCTTGTCACTTTTGCCGAAAGAACAAAATATTAACCAAAAAATTATACATATAGAATATAAAAT
>JALVAU010000440.1 GCA_027011025.1 Campylobacteraceae bacterium
GTATAGCACAGATGAAAAAGTATTAAATGAGCTTATAGATGATCACCCTCTGATACCAAAAATCTTAGAGTATAGAGAGATATACAAACTAAAATCAACCTATATAGAGCCTCTGTATAAGCTAGGTTTGAAAGACAAAGACAGTAGAATTCATACATCATTTCTACAAACCGGTACAGCCACAGGAAGATTAAGCTCCAAAAATCCAAACTTGCAAAATATACCCGTAAAGAGTGAGCTAGGCAGAGAAGTAAGAGGGGGTTTTATTCCTAAAAAAGGCTACTCTTTTGTTGGGATTGACTATTCACAGATAGAGCTAAGGCTACTTGCCCACTTTAGTGGAGATAGAGCTTTGATAGAGGCTTTTAAAGAGGGCAAAGATATACATTATGAAACCTCTTTGAAGATATTTGGCGAGGAGTTGGCACAGCAGAAGAGAGGGGTTGCTAAGAGTATCAATTTTGGACTTCTGTATGGTATGGGCCCAAGAAAACTTTCACAAACTATACATGTAAGCACAAAAGAGGCAAAAGAGTATATAGATAGCTACTTCTCTTCCTTCCCAACAGTAAAAGAGTTCTTACATCAAGTGGGGCAAAGGGCTCAAGAGAGTGGTTATAGCCAAACTCTTTTGGGTAGAAGAAGATATTTTGATTTTGAAAATGCAAATGCCATGCTCCATGCTTCATATCTTAGGGAGGCTGTAAATACACTCTTTCAAGGAAGTGCTGCTGATCTTATCAAGATGGCTATGAATAAAATATCCTCCAATATAGTTAGTGATGAAGCAAAACTTCTGTTGCAAATACATGATGAGTTGATATTTGAGGTCAAAGAGGAGAGTGCACAAATTTTTTCAAAAAAAGCACAAGAGATTATGGAAAATATCTATAAACTAAAAGTTCCACTAAAAGTATCGGTAGAGATAGGAAAAAACTGGGGAGAGCTAAAGTAAGCACTACCCCTCAGAAAGCCTGCTCATAACGAAAGATTGGAGATCATTTTTTTTGATCTCTTTTTTCATAGCTTCATTAAATATATCTTCGACTTTTTTGCTATATTTTTCATAGCTAAAGTATGGAAAGTGTATCTCCCATGCATCTTTGATTCTCTGTTTTGCCATCTTGTCTTTTATGCAGGCATGAAAGTATTGAAAACCTATAAAAAATGCGGAAGTGATGATAATAGTAGCTATTATCGAGGCATGAAGATCTAGTTTTTCAAATAGAGTATGGGTTATGGCTAAGAGTGGCAATAGGACTACCGTGCTCACTATAGTATATACTATATATGCGTTTTTAATTTTCATTCTAAAGCCTAGTTTTTCAGGATCAACATGCATACCTTCATTGTGATAGGCATTTGCCACAAGCAAATCTTTGAATCTTATAGGCTGTGAGGAAGTTTTAAATACAAACTTTAGTATATTTTTCTTTAATTTTGTGTTTTCTAAAAATTTCATAACACAATTTTATCATAATATTGTTAAATATTTTTCAAATATTATCTTTTGTGTTAATTATGAGACCACTGTATAGTAATAAGCCCCAATCTACGGC
>JALVAU010000441.1 GCA_027011025.1 Campylobacteraceae bacterium
ATCATCAATAGTTGCAAAAATAAAAAAACCAATCCCCATTATAAAACTACTCACGATGAAAAGATAGGCATAGTTCAGCGGTGCTTCAAAATGGCTCAAAACATACCCTGCAACACCACCGCTGATGATAGAAGCGACAGAACCTGCCACCTGACGGTTAGCCATTGTTTTTCCACGATATGCTTTAGAAAAAAGTTTTGCCTGCAGCTCTTTAAAATAGATTGCTCCAAAGCCCGCAGAAAGAGAAAAACCAAAAAGTCCTAAACCTATAAGTATAAGAGTCAGCGTTTTGTTCGTATTTCCAATAAGAAAAATGCCCAGCCCTATGGCAAACCAAGAGAGCCAACGAAAGAAAAAGACCTTTTTCAAATAGGGCAATACTTTTTTGTAACTTTGCGCATGAAATGCGGCATAAAGCTGTGTAAGTATCGCTCCGCCACGTAATAAAGAGACAAAAACACCGACAACAAGAGCACTATTACTAAAATGTTCAATGATAAGCGGCAAAACAGTTGACGGCTCAGCTATGGTGATAGCTAAAGAGAGAAAAAAAGCATGGGCTACATTTTTATAATTGTTAGTTGGATTATCTTGTTTTTTATGATTTTTTTTGAACATATGTTCTAATTTTAGCTTATATATATAAATATGTCAATATAGAAAAGGTATAATAACTTATCAAAACGGAGGGAAGTATGACACAAACAAAAAACTTCAATGGTGGGTACGGTTTTTTAATTATGGCAGCAGTAGTTATTATACTTGCGGGGATTAAAGCTGCTTCTGCCATTGTTGTTCCATTCCTACTTTCACTTTTTTTGGCCATTATTCTCTCCCCTCTGTTTTTATGGCTTAAAAAGAAAAAAATTCCACAAGGCATAGCTTTAGTCCTTATCATTATATTTTTACTTGCCTCAATTACCACACTCATGATATTTTTAGGAACATCAGTGCAAGACTTCACACAAAATGTCCCAAATTACGAGATAAAGTTGCGTAATGATTTCCAAAATCTTCTCAATTTTTTACAAAACTACGGTATCCAAATACCAAAAGAAGACTTTTCAGCCTTATTCGCAACAAATAGTATCATAGAATACATCGCCAAAACACTCAAATCTCTTAGTGGACTCTTGACAAATTCACTTATGATCATCATGACAATCATCTTTATGTTGATGGAAATTTCACAATTTAGAAAAAAGCTAGAACGCTCAAATATGAGCAGCCTCAAATCATTCATTGCCGTAAGTGATAATATCAAACGCTTTATACTGCTCAAGTCAATGACCTCAGCAGCAACAGGGATCTTCATTGCAGTGTCACTAAAAATCATAGGTCTTGATTATGCTATTTTGTGGGGATTAGTCGCTTTTTTACTCAATTTCATTCCAAATATTGGCTCTATCATCGCTGCTATTCCCGCGGTTCTTATGTCTTTAATTCAGTTTGACATCACAACAACACTTTTAGTTGGAACTATTTACGCCATTACCAACATTACCATCGGCTCAATTATTGAGCCAAAGATCATGGGAAAAGGGCTGGGGCTTTCAA
>JALVAU010000442.1 GCA_027011025.1 Campylobacteraceae bacterium
ATATATGAATAATTTATACTTGCCTGCAGGCTTTTATCTATAGAATCATAGCTATATCCACTAAAAATATATGTAAAATCAGTAGATAAATTCTTTGGCGTAATATCCCAACTAGAACCTATAAAGTTATCCATACTTCCTTTAATAGCTTGAAAATAAAATTTAGAATTAGGCTTTACAATCTGAGCATAAAAATTATTACTCTTCTTATCTTTAGAGAGTGTACTGCCTTTATTGTAGAGTTTTTCTCTTTTTAGATTACGATAATTTGCATAAACAAAATATGAATAATCTTGCAAATCTTTAGAGTTATATATGTATACATCTTCTGTACCATAAGTTCCGCCAGAAACTCCTACTACCGAGGTATTTTCTCTTTTGCCTGTTTTTGTATATGCTTTTATAACCACAACTGCTGGTTCGAGTGAAATTTCATAAGAGGGCAAACCCATATATACTTCTACATGATCTATATATGCCATATCTATCTGTGCAAACAGTTGAAAACCACTTCCAAATAGCGGTGATAACAACTCTCTATCATCTATATAAACACGAATTCTTGCTGGATTATTTTTTTGATATGGCTGATAATACGGATCACTCAGCCCAAGAGAGTCTTCATTGTATCTCACAAAGGGTATCTTCTCTATAAGCTCGCTTAGAGATTTTATCCTCATTCTGTCTAAATCTTGACGGGTAAATATACTCAGATAACCGGCAGTCTCTTTTTTTGTATGGACTGAAAGATCATCCTTTCGAGCAAGCCTATCTAGCAAAGAGTCTATATTTTGTCCATGCACTACTTGTAGTAAAAAGAAAAATATAAATATAAATCTACATACTATATAAAGCATCAAGACCCCCATCCCTTTGTTATGTTGAAATAATACATAAAATTCCCTTAAAACAAGAATAAGCCAAAATTAAAGTTATTCAGATATAATTTCAATCTCAAAATGAGTGGCTTGATAGCTCAGTCGGTAGAGCAGGTGACTGAAAATCACCGTGTCGGCAGTTCAATTCTGTCTCAAGCCACCACCACTTCTTTTTACCGCTGTTTTTATTTTCTGTTGTCTCTTTTTTTAAATTATGGATAGGTACTATGTTTATACAGGGTTTTTTAGTTAGTTTTGGTCTTATAGTTGCGATAGGAGCCCAAAATATTTATGTCTTAAAAAAAGGCCTACTTAAAGAACACACACTTCTTATAGCCTCTACATGTTTTATACTTGATGCCCTACTCATAATCGTAGGGGTAAAGGGTGTAGGAAAAATTTTAGAGTTCTACCCCTCTTTTTTTATCTATATCACATGGTTTGGCATAATATTTTTAGTTTTATACGGTCTGCTCGCTATAAAAAATATATTTACTACACAAAAGATGAAAATAGTTGCAAAAAAAGAGCTAAGTAGCTTCTTGCAAACTCTAGTAGCAACCCTAGCAATATCACTTTTAAATCCACATGTTTATCTTGATACTATGATGCTAATCGGATCAATAGGAAGTCGTTTTAAAGGTTGCGAACAAAATCTCTTTATTTTTGGAGCGGTTAGTGCATCTTTTGTGTGGTTTTTTTCACTAGCTTATGGGAGTAGAATTCTTATACCTATGTTTAAAAATCCTTTAACATGGAAACTGTTGGATGCTTTGACTGCATTTATAATGTTTTATATAGCACTAAATTTCTACAAAACTTTGTAATTGGTACAGTAATAATTCACAATGGAGATTGATATTATCTTTTGTTGTTAAATTTTTTAGCTTGCCATCTAAGTCGTTTGTATTTTAACTGGGAACCTATATTTTTATATTTCTCCAAATCTTCTGTGTGGATACTGATGTTCGAGTGTTCTATATCGTCTCCCTCTTCTACTTTTATATTTCCAGCTTTGCTCATAGCTATTCTTTGAGAAGGGAACACACTTCTGTGTCCTGATACCAAAAAGGCAATAACAGCAGAAATAGCAGCATAATGAGCTATCTCTATACCAAAAAGTTCAACTGCCATGATAACAGAAGCGATTGGTGCATTTGTTGTGCCCGCCAATACACTCACAAAGCCCAAAGCTGCAAAAAGTGCAACTTCATTATGCATAATGTGTCCAAAAACCACTCCACTTGTTGCACCGACATAAAAGATAGGAGTTACTATCCCCCCGCTGCCTCCACTACCCAAAGATATAGAGGTAAAGATTGTTTTTAGTATAAAATCATACCAGTGAATATCGGCAGATAAAAACCCCTCCGGATCAAGAGAATTTTCAATAATCCCAAGTCCAAGCCCAAGATATCTATCTCCAACTATTAGAGTAGCTATAACCATTATGGTACCCGCAGCAAATGCTTTTAGGTATCTATTGTATTTTATATTGTTAATTATTCTTTCGGTTTCTGTAAGTATAGTGATAAAAAAATCTGCAACAAATCCAAAAAATATACCTGCTACGATAACTTCACCTATGAGAACCAAATCTAAATTGACAGCTTTATAAAAGTGAATATCGAAGTATGTATAATCAACCCCAAGAAACTGAGCCGTTGTAAATGCGGCAAATCCTGCTATAAATGAAGGCAAAAGCACATCGTATAGGATAATACCTATAGTTAAAACTTCTATACCAAAAATCGCTCCGGCAATCGGTGTTCCAAAAACAGAGGCAAATCCTGCACTTATACCACAAATAACCAACTTTTTTCTATCTGTATCACTAAACTTTAAAAGTGAAGCTATCACAGAAGATGCTCCTGCACCTATTTGAGCTCCTGGACCCTCTTTCCCTACGGAACCACCGGCAAATATAGTAAACACTGTCGCCAAAAGCTTTATAGGCATAACAGCCACTTGTATCTTGCCATTATTTTTATGTACAGCTTCTATAACTTTTTCAGTTCCATGCCCCTGTGCTGTTGGTGCAAATGCTCTAATAATAAATATAGTCAAAGGAAGCGCTAGTGGAAGTATGAAATAGTATGGAATTCCCAAGATTCCTCTATGGTCCACACTATACTCTAAAGTCCACAAAAAAAGTGCCATCAAAGCACCTATGATAACCCCCATGGCAGAGGATAAAAACAACCACTTGGTTACACTAAAAAATATGACAGTTTGTTCAGTTACATGTTTTTTCACTAAATCTTCTCTTAAGTTTTTATAGAATTTTTATAAAATAATTCTAATGCCTAAAATGATACTCTTTTAAATCTTACATATCGTTTTACAGAGCAGACAATAGATATTCTTAAGTTTTTTTTAACACTCTTTAAGCTCCAATTAACCACTCTTTTTTATCTACTGTTTTATCAATTTCTCTTCCAATATCTTGATACAAAGCCCAATAATACTCTACAAAATCTTCCACATTTCTATCTTTTGGCAAATAGTCACCATCTTTTTTGTAAATAAACTTATCTAAAAACTCTTTTGCATCCTGTTTTTTTAAATAGTGCAAAGCTAACTCTTTATAAGTTTTGAGATACCAATTTTTTAATTTTTCATATTTTTCATTCTCTACATGTAGAGATAATTTTTCGTTAAACTCAAGTACATCACTGTCGAAAAGTGCTTGCAAATGTATAAGCCCTTCACAATAATATGGCTCAACTTCTCCCACTTCTCTCCATGCAATAAGTCCTATTGCTCTTTTTATAAGCTCTAAAAAAACATACTCTTTTATCTCTTCATCTTCATTTAAGAAAAAAGCAACCAAACCCCCTGTAGTCGCCTTAAACTCTTCTATATTTTTAAATACTCCACTTCTGTTCATCTGCATTTCACTATCATAATCCAACCATAAGATGTGACCAAACTCATGCCCGATAGTACTTACTTCATAAACCTTATGCCAAATTTTCTCTTTTTTAAAGATTAATTCCCTCTCTTTCTTCATAAAGTCTTCACCAAATACAACTCTATCTATTTTCAAAAATGGCTTAGCCCTTTGGGTATCCAAAATATTTTGGGCAAATGCAAATATCTTTTTACCTCTCTCCTTGCTTACTTGCTCATCATTTGGAACAACTTGTGCCGAAAAAAGACCATTAAATTCACTAGCATAAAAGAGTGCCGGACGACCGATATAGAGCTGTACTCTTTTTAAGTTGTCCTCTGTCCTATGTTTTACACCGATATACTTTTCATCTAAATTTTTAAAAAGCAGATTATACATATCTAAAATCGACTCATAAGCTCTATTTGCTTCCAATTTTTGTGGATTTGACACTCTAACATCCCACTCTAGCGCAACAGCTTTCCTGTAGTGATCCTCATAATACTCTAGAGGATGACCTATCTGTATAGGTGATGTTATATCCATCCAAGCCCTATCTACTTCTTTCCATCTACTAAGTAACATCCGAGTATCTTTCTCGGCAAAAGCGACTTGTACTGCCTCTAAGTACCTTAGATAATTCTCTTTTTGATTTGTATCATCTTCGTCTAAAACGGTGAGTTTTTTCAACAATACCCCAAACTCTTCTGTGATACTATCAACATAATTTCCAAAAAACTGAGCATAAGCAAAAATCTCATATTTTCCATTTTTTTCTACTAAAACAGAGTATGACCTATCTGTTAAATTTCCATCTTCATCTCTTTGAAAAAGATCATTCTCTCTTAAAAACTCTATGACTTTTTCGCCATATTTTTCTTTTAATTTTAAATTTATATTATTGATGATGTAGCTATTCCATTCGTATTGCCAATCACTTAGAATCAAACCTATCCTATGAATTCCCCACAAAAGCTCTCTATAAAATTTATTTAATAATTCTCTTTTTTCTATCTCTTTGAGTAGTTCTTCATGTCTTTTGATATGAAAATTTTTTGTCCAAAGATATGCCAATGCTCTCTTTTTTTCTATCTCTTCTTGAGTATTTTTAACTTTAAGTAAAGTTTGAATAAACTGTTCGTCTCTTAAATTAATCAGTCTTGAAAGAAGTGCTAGGTAATTCTCTTTCGTATTTTCAAGTTCACACTCATCTAAAAATTCATCTACATATCTACTGATTTTTTCATTATTGTACTCTTCATTCTCAATCAAACCGTAGAAAGACCCTAGCTCTTTTTGCTTAATACCTATCAAATCATACAATGCTATCAAATCTTTTTTAAAATTTTTATTCACTTTTAGTCCTATTTGCATTAATTTTTTGGTTTAAAATATCCAATTCTTTTTCAAACTCTATACTAAATTCATTCTTCTTTTTCTTTAATTTTTGCAAAAATATTGTTCGTCTTTCAACAAAATAAAAATACAAAAGTCCACTGATAACAGCACTATATAGGCACCACAAAGATGTAAAACCATAAGGCTTGACTATAAATATAATACTAAGTCCTATGAGATTTAAAAAGCCAAAAAGCTGTATGGCTATACTACTGCTGAGCATCAATGCTCCACATGTCGTAACAATGTAAATTAGTGCATCATATATATTTGCCGTAGCCGGGTTTTTATAAAAAAGCGTATTATCAATCACACTCACACTACTTGGCATTGTCGAAAGTCCCCACATTGTGTAAACGGCAAGTGAAAAACCTAGAATCGCTAAGATACCCACAATTTTTTTTCTATAACCATCTTTTTCAATAAGCCAAATAGCAAGCGGTATAAGAAATGGCAAAAGACCCTGAGCATAATAGATAAATATGCCCGAAGCAATATCTAATGCACGAGGCCCGACATACCCCCCGACACCCAGCCAAACAAATCCTTCAGCAAATTGATGAATCGCAAACAATAACGGTAAAGATGCAAAAACAACTTCATTTGAAATACTAACTTTTCTCAAGGTAAAAATACCGATAAGTCCTATGGCGCCTGAGAGTGTAAAATTTAAAACTGCAAAATAAATATCCATAATTACCTAATTT
>JALVAU010000443.1 GCA_027011025.1 Campylobacteraceae bacterium
CATTGGAACTCTTTCTAATGATTTAGAGCAAAAGTTAAGTTTTAATCCTGCAAAAAAGAGCAATTTTATATTGATTAAAGGTTATAAGAGTAACTATTTACATGTTGCCGAAGTAAAAGTATATGGAAATTTTGGTGACAAGCCTTATATAGTTGATAAAAATGTAACATTTGGATTAGAATTTAATGCAACAACAGGAGCTTATGTAGGTAAGATAGACGCAAAAGTTAAAGGTGGCAAAAGTTTAAATTATAGCATCTTGGGTGATGTACCATTTAGCATTAATAACAATGGGATTATTACATTAACTGGGGCATTAAATCATAATAAGATTCAAAGTTATAACTTTAAAGTAAAGGTAAGCAATGGTGATTTAATAAGCGAAGCAAGTGTTACCGTGAAACTACTTTCGACTCATGGAGTTAAAGCGTGGCGTTGGAGTGGAATTAGTGGAGGCTCTATAAACTCATTTTTAGACTCATCTCATTATAAAAATGATTTGCCAGATAGTAGTTTTTTCCTTGATAAGTTTGATTTTAATGAAAACAGAGAGGATAACTTTGGACAAAAAATGAGTGCAGTTTTAAGAGTGCCAAAGAGTGGTCTTTATACATTTGCAATTATTGGAGATGATGGAACAAGATTTGATTTTAATGGTATTGAAAATTTTGCATATAAAACTTATTGGGGTCACTATCAAGATTGGGATAGTGCAGGAAAAAGTAGAAAAATCTACTTGCAAAAAGGTGAAGTCTATCCTATGAGTGTCTATTTGAAAGAGGGTGGTGGATTAGAAGGTTTAAGTGTTGGTTGGAAAATGTCAAATGAAGATACTTTTAGTGTAATCCCTTCAGAATATCTATATAAAGAGGAGTTAAATAGTACAAATGTTCAACCTATATTTAAAAATAATATAAGTGAATTTACAGTCGTAAAAAGTGAAAATAGTATTGGGGATATACTGCTAAATCTAGGAGCGTATGATTCACAAGATGAATTAACCTACTCAATAGTAGGTGATGTTCCATTTAGCATAGATGAAGATGGAAATATTGTTATAAGTGGCTCTTTAGAAGTTAAAGATTATGAATTTGATGTTAAAGTAACGGATGGTACAAATGAAGTAGTTCATCATATTACTATTCATTCTCCTGTAAATACCAAAGGTTTAAATGAAGCAAAAGAGGCATTTTATGATAAAGCTAGAGCATTTGATGGCACTCAATCAGTAGATGAATTGGTTAGTAGCTTTTTAGCCTATTCTCATAAAAAGGCACAAAATGATTATGATTTATATATTACAGAACCACTTGATGGTAAAGTTTGGCAATTTATAGAAAATAATCCGAGTATAAAAGAGGGTCTTTATGCTTCTAGGTTTCCTATTGACCCATATAGTATTAAAAATTTAGGAGATTTTTTAGCTAAATGGAAAGAGGATGGCAAAGATGATGCCTTTATTCAAAAGTATAAAAATGTGGCTTTAGGTTTAGCTATAAATGCAAAAGAGCGTGGTATTTTTAAAGAAGCTGTGTTTGGAGATACGGCAGACCAT
>JALVAU010000444.1 GCA_027011025.1 Campylobacteraceae bacterium
AGCTATTTTGATTTTTACTTTTACCTTGGTCTTCGCATCTATTCTATTTGCAAATTTTATTAAAAAGATATTTTCAATTTACAATAAAAGATTTGAAACAAAAAATATGCTTCTTGAGAAATGGAAAGAGAGATATGAGCTAGCTATAATAGCTACAAATGATGGGCTTTGGGATATAAATTTTAAGAGTGGAAAGATATTTTTTTCAAATACTTGGCTAGATATGTTTGGTTATTCTAGAAGTGATATCAACTCGTATGATGAGTGGCTAAAATTGATTCACAAGGATGATAGAGCAAATGTGATACATAAGATGGAAGAACACAGAAATAACAAAGTAGATCATTTTATTGCAGAATATAGAGTAAAAACAAAGCTAAACAGATATAAATGGATACTCTCAAGAGGAAAGATATTTTTTGATAAAGATGGTAATCCTGATAGATTGCTTATGATGGCCATGAATATTGCAAAGAGAAAAAGAGTAGAAAGGTCTCTTGAAGACACATGGAGATTAGTAGAAGAGGGTGACATTGTTCTTTTTAGATGGTTAAATGATGAAAATTTGACAGTTACTTTTGTATCTCAAAGTATTTCAAAATTTGGATATATTCCTGATGATTTGCTGCAAAGAAGTATGATGTATAGGGATATTATATATGAAGATGACCAAAAGAGTGTCCTAGAATCTCTAAAACAACATATACAAAATGGTTTAGAGAGTTTTTCTAGCACCTATAGGATCAAAGATGGAAATGATAACTCCCTTAGATGGGTTTTTTCACATGCTCTTTTTATAAAAGATGATTTTGGAAATGTCACAGATTTATATGGGTATATATATGAGATTACAGCGATTAAGCAAAGTGAGAGAGAACTTGAAAAGAGAGTTAAGGAGGAGGTTGATAAAAATATAGCAAAAGATAGGCTTTTAGTTCAGCAAAACAAACTTGCTGCCATGGGTGAAATGATAGGTGCTATAGCTCATCAATGGAGACAACCACTAAATAACATCTTATTGATTTTACACTTTGTAAGAGATAATTTTGACAATAAAAAACTAAATAAAGAGATGATAAGTGACTATTTAGATAAGGGTAAAAAGCAGATTGAGTATATGTCTCATACTATTGATGATTTTAGAAATTTTTATAAACCTGTAAAAGAGAAATCAAAGTTTGATATAAAAAAGACTTTGTACTCTATAATTGAAATTACAAGTACAAAATTGGAAAAAAAGGATTTAAATATAGAGATAGATGTAGAGGATTTTGTGCTTGAGAGTTTTGAAAATGAGTTTAAGCAAGCAATCTTAAATATTGTTTCAAATGCAAAAGATGCAATTTTCCAAAAGAAAGAGAAAAATAAGGGTTTTAAAGGTATCATTTGCATAGCCGGCAAGATAGAGACAGATACTTATAAGATAAGCATATCAAATAATGGTGAAAAAATAAAAACAGAGGTTATGGACAGAATGTTTGAACCCTATTTTACTACAAAATTTGAGAGACAAGGAACAGGTATAGGTCTATATATGACTAAAATGATCATAGAA
>JALVAU010000445.1 GCA_027011025.1 Campylobacteraceae bacterium
TAAATTTCAGTAGTTTTTTCAAATTATAAGCCATTGCCGCCATATGCATTACTTTATTAGCCTGCTTTATTCCTATGGTGTTGATTTTTCTCATACCCATAAATTGCGTTAAAGTTCCAAAAACCGGTTCAACCGTACTACTTCGCAGTGTTTTCATTTTTCGACCCTGCTTACTCTTCACCCGTTTGTTAATACGCTCGTACTCTGCCCTGTAATAGGTCACGCTAAACTTCTTTTCATAAACACTCTTGCCCAAACATTTAGATTTTATGGGACAGTGTTTACACACAAGTGAAGAACAGCGATATTCTTTCTTTTTGGTGTAGGTTCTATGGTCGTAGAATACTTTTTTGAAGGGAATAATATTTCCTTGAGGACAAAGATAGTGGTCGTGTTTTTCAACATAGGTAAACCCATCAGGACCTCCTTTGTAGGTGCCATGTGCAGGAATATAGCTTTTAATACCAATGCGTTCCAAGAAAGCATAATTTTCACCATCGCTATATCCTGTATCTGCCAATAAATTGTGCCATAACAAACCATTTTTCTTTAATCGTTTTTTGAGCCTACGAGTAATATCTTGCAAACATTGATTGTCTTTTTTATCAGCATGATATGCGCCAATATCCGTAATTACATGATGTGCTGTGTCAACACTGAGTTGACTTAGGTAGTTCAATTTCCTGGCTTTACCGGGCTTAACGCTAATTCGGGCATCAGGGTCGGTGGGACTGTAATGAGTTTTGTTGCTGGTGTATTTACTGTGCTTGCTTTTGGCTCCAGGCCGTTGATCCTGATCTTTCTTCCATTTTTTATTTCTGCTTTTGATAGCTTGCAGTTCCTGCTTATTGGCAGAAATGCTTTGTTGCTCTTTGGTAGCTTTGTTTACTTTGGCTTTGCGACTCATGGGCTCCTTATCCATGGCGCTAATATGACGAACCTTACTAAGATGCTCATCGAGACTCTCCGCGGGCACCTTTAGCTCCAAAGAGTCCATTGAGGCATTAGCTTTAACAGGTGCAGAGTCGATGGCTTGTGTATGTCCGCTGACCATTCCATTATTAATACACATCTCTAATACTCTGGAAAAAGCTTCTTCAAAAACATTTTGGTTGAAAAGCTGACGAGTACGACTAATAGTAGAGTGCCATGGTAGAGGCTCGTCAATGTCGTAGTTAAGGAAATAAAGTATATCCATTCGCATACTACAATGCTCTATAAGCTTGCGGTCGCTGATAATGTTTTCCATATAGCCAACTAAGCTCATTTTAAAAAACACAACGGGATCAATACTTTGTTGTCCACTATCGCCATAATATGGGGCTGTGAGCTTATAAAGGAAGTTCAAATCAAGAACTTCTTTTAGTCTTCTGTAAAAATTGTTTTCCGGAACTCGCTCACTGAGTTGAAAACTGGTAAACAATTTTTCTTGATATTTTTTCTGTCCAAGCATGTATAAAGATACATAAAATCAATGATATACAGGTATTTTTTATTGATTTTTTTTCATATCTTTGTTGGTGAATTACATGAGTTGTGCAACAGGCACAAAGGC
>JALVAU010000446.1 GCA_027011025.1 Campylobacteraceae bacterium
AATATACTAAGATTTGGTCAAATTTCAAGTGATACAAAAGATCTGTTTCTAAAAAATGATAACAATTATGTATATTTTGGGAAGCTAGACCCTATCAAAAAAGAGGCTACGGATATAAAAATATACAATATAAAAAACAATGATCTCAGATATATCATAAATGCAAAAAGAGGGTATTATAACGATAAAAATTGGATTTTGTATGATGTTCAAAAAATAACCAAGCCCAAAGTAACAGTCTTGGGAGACAGAGGGTTAAGAGTTGAAAAATTTTTAAAATTAGATACACTGAAAAACTTTAGACCAAAGATTATAGACAATGTCTATAAAGGAAAATTTAATCTATCTATTTTAGATGCAATGGATGCTTTAGAGTTTTTTAATTCTCAAAATATAGATACGACTAGGATTAGGTCAATCATATATATTCAGCTATTTTTACCTCTCTTTGCTCCATTTTTGGGCTTGATACTCTTTGTAAATACACCGCTTATTTCTAGGTATAACAGTACGGTGTTTTTATCATTTTCTTTAGCATTTACCTCTGTTTTAGTTTGGGGGTTGCTATTTTTACTCTCAAAGCTTGCACTAAATTCTGTTATATATCCAGAACTAGCTATTATGTTCCCAATTTTTTTATTGGGTATGCTCTCTTTATATCTACATATTAAACATCATTAATTTTCTTTTTCTATTTTTTTAGATAAAATAGATTTTCTGTATATTTAATAGACTTAAAAAAGGTTTTACATGATAGATTTCCAGCAGTTATCCAATAAGTACGATACTCCTTTGTATGTATATGATTTTAATGAAATTTCTAAAAATTATTATGAATTAAAAGAGGCTTTTAAAGCAAGAAAATCGATGCTTTGCTATGCTGTAAAAGCAAATTCAAATCTATCTCTACTTAAACATTTGGCAACTTTAGGTAGTGGCTGTGATTGCGTCTCTATAGGAGAAGTTAAAAGAGCATTGGTAGCCGGAGTACAAAAATATAAGATAATCTTTAGTGGAGTCGGCAAGAGAGATATTGAGATAAAAGAGGCTTTGCAAAAAGATATTTTAATGCTAAACCTTGAGAGTGAAGAGGAGATGTATAGAGTCGAGAAGATTGCGCAAGAGTTAAAAATTGAAGCGAGGATCAGCATAAGAGTAAATCCAAATATTGATCCAAAAACACATCCATATATCTCAACAGGTCTGCACGAAAATAAGTTTGGTGTAGATATACAGAGTGCAAAAAAGATGTATCTATATGCAAACAAATCAAACTTTCTAAATCCTATAGGCGTACATTTTCACATAGGTAGTCAAATAACCCAGACTACCCCCTTTAAAGATGCCGCGATAGTTATAGCCAATCTTCTAAAAAGTTTAAAAGCCGCAAATATTGATATCAAATTTTTTGATGTTGGTGGTGGTGTAGGCATTAAATACAGAGATGAAGAGACAATATCACTATACGAATATGCGCAAAATATTTTTGAATCTCTTGGAAATCAAGATGTTACCATAGTATGTGAGCCCGGACGCTATTTGGTTGGCAACAGTGGTTATCTAGTCACTAAGGTTTTATATGAGAAAAGAAATGACAAAAAAAGATTTGTAATAGTTGATGCTGCTATGAATGATCTTCTAAGACCAAGCCTATATAGAGCATACCATGATTTTGAACTGATAAATGCTAAGGATGACGAAGAGAAGTCTTTGGCAGATATTGTAGGACCTATCTGCGAAAGTGGTGATTTTTTGGCAAAAGATATCTATATGCAAGAGACACAACATGATGATATTATAGTATTAAAAAGTGCAGGAGCTTATGGTTTTAGTATGAGCAGTAATTATAATAGCAGACCAAGGGCGGCAGAGGTAGCTTTGATTGATGGCAAAGATAGGCTGATCAGACAAAGAGAGACTATTGAAGATCTGCTTAGGTTGGAGATAGATTTTATATGAGTTATTTTATAGATGTGCAAGGTACGCTAATAAGTGACAAAGATAAGAAGCCGATAGAGGGTTCTGTGAAGATTATAGATAGTTTAAATAGCTTACATATTCCCTATATGGTTATTACAAACAATACCAAAGAGTTGAGTGAAGATTTTCATAATTTTTTGCTTGGTTTAGGTTTTGATATACCATTTGAAAATTATCTTGATCCGTTTATGGTTTTGGATAAAATTGTAAATACAAAGGAAGTCAGGGCATTTGGAGCAGATGAATTTGTCAGAAGCCTTAGAAAAATGGGTTTTGATACCAACTCAAAAAATCCAAAAGCTATGCTAATAGCAAGTAAAAAAGATTTTAATTCAGATGACTATGCCTCCATGATAGAGACTGCATTGGGAGATGTTGAAGTTATCGGAATGCACGCAACAAGTATATATGCAAAAGATGGCAGAAGATATCCGGGAGTTGGAGCAATTTTGGAGATGATAAAGTATGCTACATGTAAAGACTATAAGATAATTGGAAAACCAAGTGGCGCTTTTTACGAAGAGGCAAAAAGATTGCTAAATCTTCAGCAAAATAGCAATATTGACTTTGGAGATATAACCATGATAAGTGATGATGCTATAGGTGATTTATGTGGCATCAAAGAGCTTGGAAGCAAAACAGTCTTAGTATTAAGTGGTAAATGCAAAAGTACAGATGAAATAAAACCAGTCAAAACCCAAATAGACAAAATTATTCCAGATATCTCAGGAGTGGAAATAAAAAGTGAGAAATCTAAAGAGACACAAGATATTAAAATGTCATCTATGGACAGAGGGGATAAGTGATGGATTTGGATAAGTATAGAAAAGAGATAGATGAAATAGATAATGAGATTTTAAAATTACTGAACAGACGGATGATAGCAGTTAAAACTATTGGGGATTTAAAAAATACAACAGGAACTGCCATATACAGACCAGAGAGAGAAAGAGAGATACTAGATAGATTAAAATCATTAAATGATGGTTATCTAAATAATGATGCCATAGATGCGATATTTCAAGAGGTTTTTGCAGTCAGTAGAAACATAGAGTTACCTGAAAATATAGCATATCTTGGACCAGAGGGAAGCTTCACCCACCAAGTTGCACAGAGTAGATTCGGTGCTATGGGTAGGTATATAGGTCTAAACTCCATAGAAGCTGTTTTTACAGTTTTGGAAAACAAAGAGGCAAAGTATGGAGTTGTTCCGATAGAGAATAACACGGAAGGTGCTGTAGGTATAACTCTTGATTGTTTGGGAAAGTATGATGCAAAAATAGTAGCAGAGATTTACATGGATATTCATCACTCTTTTGCCTCCTTGTGTGAAAACCTTGAAGATATCAAAAAAATCTATTCTCATCCTCAGGGTTATAATCAATGTAGAAAGTTTTTAGATGAGCATTTTTTAGATAACATAGAGTTTGTAGCAACCAAATCAACAGCAGAGGCTGCCAAGTTAGCTAGTGGAGATAAGAGCGGTGCAGCTATCTGTTCTCACATCGCAGCTAAACTATATAAAGTTCCAATTCTATTCTCTAAAATAGAGGACAATTTGGCAAATAAGACAAGATTTTTAATTTTGAGTGATTTTAAAAATGCCAAGTCAAGTAAAAGTAAAACCTCTATTTTGGCAAAAACTGCCGATAAGCCAGGCAGTTTGGTGGAATTTTTGCAAACATTTCAAAAAAATGGGGTAAATTTGACTAAAATAGAGTCTCGTCCTATAAAAGAGAGAGGGTTTAAGACGGTTTTCTATCTTGATTTTGAGGGTCATATAGACGATAAAAATGTGCAGTCTATCATAGAGGAAAACAGAGACAGGCACGAAATAATTTGGCTAGGAAGCTATGTAAATGGAGAATAAGTATGCAGTATAACAGTGTTTTGGACAATCTAAAGATATATGAAGCAGGAAAACCTATAGAGCTGGTTGTTAGAGAGTATGGAGTAGATGAAAATAGTATTATTAAGCTCGCAAGCAATGAAAATCCTAGAGGTTGTAGCCCTATGGTGCAAAAAGAGGTTTGTAGTGATATCTCCAAGATGAATCTATATCCTGATGATAGTATGTATGAGTTAAAAGAGGGGCTTGCAAAGAGATTTGGTGTTAATAGTCAAAATATTATAATTGGAGCAGGAAGTGATCAAGTTATATCTTTTGGTGTGCATGCAAAGGCAAATAGAGATAATAAAGTTTTGATGGCAAAAACTACATTTGCTATGTATGAAATATATGCTAGACAGACAGGTACAACTATTCTTAAGACACCTTCCCATCAGCATAATTTGCAAGAATTTCTAGAGATATACAAGAACAATAAAGATATCTCTATAATATTTTTGTGCTTACCAAACAATCCTTTGGGTGAATGTTTAAGCAGGGATGAAGTCTATAATTTTTTAGACAAGATAGATCAAGAGACATTAGTTATAATTGATGGTGCATATCAAGAGTATGCAAAATACAAGGATAAAAAGACAGAAATAGAACCAAATGATTTAATAAAAAGATATCCTAATGCTCTTTATCTTGGAACATTTTCAAAAGCCTATGGACTTGGTGGTATGAGGTGTGGCTACGGAATAGCAGATGCAAATATGATAAAAGCACTCTTGAAATTAAGAGCACCTTTTAATATTACTACACTTTCACTCAAGGCTGCTATTGTGGCACTAGAGGATGAAAAGTTTGTGGAAAATTGTATTAAAGAAAATTTTGAGCAGATGAAAATTTATGAAAAGTTTGCAAAAGATTTAGGATTTGAATTCATAGATAGTTATACTAATTTTATAACCTTAGAATTTAAAAATAGTAAAAATTCTACAGAAATTTCTGAAAAACTCTTGAAAAAAGGTATAATAGTCAGAAATCTTGGAGCTTACGGTATGAATGCAATTCGCGTAACTATAGGTACACCTGAGCAAAACAGTAGATTTATGAGAGAGTTTAGGGAAATTTACATAAATGATATGGAAGGTTAGATGGGTTTTAAACTGTTTTTAAATCAGATAACAACTTTATTGCAAGGACTTTCTAAAAAACAGAGAATTGTCTCTTTTGTATCGATATTTATAGTAATTGCTTTTTTGACATTTTTAGTATTTTTTAAAAGCACAAATGAAAATATTCAAAATGGATATAGCATACTTTTTGACAATACTACACCGAGTGATTCAGCTCTAATCATTCAGCAACTAGAAAAAGACGGTATTCCTTATAAGGTTGTAAATGAGGGAACTATTGCAGTGCCTTCAGAAATTGTATATAAAGAGAGAATTGCTATATCTGCACTTGGTATTCCCAAAAATTCAAAAGTCGGTTTTGAGATATTTGATAAAGCCCAGTTTGGTTCAACCGACTTTGAACAACAAGTAAAATATCTAAGAGCATTAGAGGGTGAGTTATCTCGAACTATCGAGGATTTAAATCCGATTCAGAGTGCTAGTGTCCATATCGCCATTCCAAAAGAGAGTGTCTTTACCTCTACAAAGCAAGATGCAACAGCTTCAATTGTTGTGGATATCAAAAGTGGGCAAAAATTATCTCACAAGCAAATTGTGGGAATAAAAAATCTTGTCTCATCTTCGGTTGTTAATCTGAAATCTCAAAATGTAAAATTAGTAGATCAAAATGGAGTTCCGCTTGGGGAAGAGAGTGGAGTTTTTTCATCAGATTTGATAAAAAACCAACTTATGTACAAAAAAGAGTATGAGTCAAATTTAGAAAAGAAGATTATAAATGTACTCTCCCCTGTAGTTGGTGGAAGTGATAAGGTAGTAGCTAAAGTAACCATAGATTTTGATTTCAAACAAGAAAATTCAGTTAGTGAAATATATGATCCAAACTCTGTCCCAAGAAGTGAGCAGAGTGTAGAAGAGAAAA
>JALVAU010000447.1 GCA_027011025.1 Campylobacteraceae bacterium
TCTTGCTAGCTCAAGCAAACAATTTTACACTAAGTGTAGAAGTGGTAGGTGCGAAAAATACTAAAGGTGAAGTTCAGTTTTCTCTCTACAATAAAGATGGAACTATACCCGATAAAGATATGAGTAGATACTTCAAAATAAAACGCTCCAAGATAAAAGATGGGAAAGCAAAGGTTTTATTTAAAGATTTATCAGAGGGAAGATATGCTGTAAGTATATACCATGACCAAAACAATAATCATAAAATCGATCAAGGTTTTATACTGCCAAATGAAGGGGTGGGACTTTCAAATTTTGAGACAATTAACCTCTTTAACCCGCCAAATTTTAAGGCAGCTAGCTTTTCTTTAAATCAAGATAAAAAGATAAAGATAAAACTTATCTATTTCTAGTGTCTCCTTCCGCTCTTTTTGGGCATGTTCTAATCGAATCTATGTTATCATAAAAGAAACAAACGAGGAAAAAATATGACACTAAATCAACTATATCAAAAAAAACACGAACTGTGGCTAAAAATTCTATTCTCATCTTTTGCTATTCAAAACCAAGAGATAAAGAGTGAGCTTTATGATATGGCAGGCATTGAGTTTAGACACCTCAAATGGCTCTCTAACAAGATGGCAGAAGAGGGTGTGGAGTATGATTATGAAAAAGATCAGATAGATATAAACAAAGATACAAATTTTGAGATTTTAGCTTTTTTGAGAGATGAAATATCTTCACTTCAAAAAGAGTACGATAAAAACGATAAACTTTTTTTTAGAATGAGCACAGATGAAGAGTATTTTTTGGTTAAACTGAAAGAGTTTTTATCCAAATCAACTAATGATGCAAAAGTGGGTGCATTTGATAGAAAAAGAGTCTATAAAGGTAAAAAACTGAGCAAAACTTCAACAGATGCTTTGACGATATTTTTATTTGAAGAGAGCTACAAAGAGTATGAACTCATCTTGATATATGCCTATATGCAAAACTATACAGGCGATATATCCCTTTACAATGTCTATCAAGATTTGATAGACGAGTCTATGTATCACTTAAAATGCTTTGGAAATATGCAAGCGGATATGGGTATCCTCTCAATCCCAAGAACCATCATAAAATCACTCTATAAAAGAGAAGATATAAAACAGTTCTTTGAAGATGGCATAGATGAGGAAAAAGCAGCTAAAGAGGAGTGTATAAAACTCTCAAAAGCCGTACAAGACGAGGAGTTATCGAAGTTTTTTGATTTTATAAACTATCAAGAAAACTACCATATGGAGTTGATGTTAAAGGCTATCAAGGTTTTATAAACACCTCTACATGTAGAGGTGTTATTTAACTAGCCTATGTATTTAATTTTTTAGCTACAAGCTCATTTACCACCTTTGGATTTGCTTTTCCGCCTGTATTTTTTAGTACAAGTCCTACGAAAAATCCCAACAGTTTGGTATTTCCGGCTCTAAACTTAGCTACATTGTCTGGATTTTTGGCGATTATCTCATCGATGATAGGCTCTATCTTTGCAGGGTCGCTTATCTGTACTAGCCCTTTGGTTTGGACTATTTGCGATGGATTTTCACCGGTTTTTACCATCTCTTCAAATACTTGCTTAGAGATTTTATTTGAGATAGTTCCATTTTCAACTATTTTGACAAGTTGTGCTAACTGCTTTGGAGTAAATTTTAGATCATCTACTCTCTTGTCTTTTAGCTCTCTTGCCACTTCATTGGCGATTATATTGGCTATGCCTATGGGACTATTGAATTCACACAGAGCTTCTTTGAAAAAGTGTGAGAGTTGCTCGTCGCGAGCTAGAGTATTTGATATTTCACTATTTAAGCCAAGATTTTTTGTGTAGTTATCAAATAGTTTCTGCTCAACTTCACTCATAGGTGCTACTTCACCCTCTACATGTAGCTTTTTGGATTGAGGTTTGGGTTTGACGGATTTTGCTTTTTTACCCCAAGAGTCTTTCAGTCCGACTATTTTGTTAAATACTGGTTTTTCATCACTATAATCAACCGGATCAGCATAAAAATATCCCTCTCTTTCAAATTGAAATCTTACATCTGGTTTTTCGCTTATTACAGCCGGCTCGACAAGAGCATTTTTGATGATTTTTAGAGAGTTTGGATTTATATCTTCTACTCCTTCGGGGGCTTCAGCCAAAAAGAGTCTATCATAGAGTCTTACTTCCACTCTTTTAGCCTCTTTGGCACTTACCCACTGTATAGCACTTTTGACTTTGATGCCACTGGTGTCTGAGCCACTTTTGGACTCTGGATAGTACCTTGCTTTTATCTCTGTGATATTTCCGTTGCTGTCTTTAACCACCTCGCTGCAAGATATGATGTAGGCATGCTTTAGTCTTACAGGTTGCGTAGGAGTGAGGCGAAAGTAGCCTTTTGGAGGGTTTTGCATAAAATCACCTCGTTCGATATATATCTCTTTTGAGAAAGGTAGTTTTCTTGAGCCCTCTTTTGGTACATCGTGTGGATAGTATGAGGCATCAATCTCTTCATATCTATCATAATTTTCAATTACGACTTTTATAGGATCAAGCACACACATAACACGAGGAACTTTTTTATTTAAATCATCTCTTATGCAAAATTCAAGTTGCGAAACATCAACCATGGAGTTTGCTTTTGCTATGCCTATTTGTTCACAAAAGTTCAGGATAGACTCTGGTGTATATCCTCTTCTTTTATACCCTGCGATTGTAGGCATACGAGGGTCGTCCCAGCCACTTACTTGCCCACCTTCTACTAACTCTAAGAGCTTTCTTTTGCTCATAACCGTATAGTTGATACCAAGTCTTGCAAACTCATGCTGATAAGGTCGAGGAGGTTCAAGCTTCAAAGTATCAAGCACCCAGTCATAGATAGCACGATTGTTCTCAAATTCAAGCGTACAAATAGAGTGAGAAACGCCCTCGATATAATCAGACAAACAGTGAGCAAAATCATACATAGGATAGATGCACCAATCATCACCAGTCCTAAAATGGTGTGCATGTCTGATACGATACAAAAGTGGGTCACGCATCTTCATATTTGGTGCGCTCATGTCTATTTTAGCTCTTAGAACATGTTCGCCGTCTTTGAACTCACCGTTTTTCATTCTCTCAAAAAGGTCTAGATTTTCTTCTATAGAGCGATTAGCATATTTGCTTCTTTTTCCTGCTTCTGTTACGGTACCACGATATAAGCGTATCTCCTCTTCACTTAAGCTGTCAACATAAGCCTTGCCCATTTTGATTAGTTTTATGGCATAATCATATATACGAGGAAAATAGTTGGAAGTAAAGTAGAGATTATCGCCCCAGTCAAACCCAAGCCATTGAACTGCGTCTTTAAGTGCTTCGACATATTTTGTGTCCTCTTTGCTAGGATCTGTATCATCCATCCTAAGGTTACAATGCCCTTTGAAATCTCTCGCAATCCCAAAATTTATATAGATAGACTTTGCATGTCCTATATGCGGAAAGCCATTTGGCTCAGGAGGAAACCTAGTCACTATCTCCTTATACTTACCTGATTTCAGATCCTCATCAACTATCGCGCGTAAAAAATCTTTGCTTTTGTTCAATTTTTTGTTCCTAAATTTTTTTTGCCATTATATCTTTTTTCAGTTAAAAACTCGACCTTATTAATTAGAGGTGCCCTAATATTTGTTCTGTTTTAGATCCATTTGCCAATACTATATGTAATAATTCATAAAATATTCTAAATAGTATTAATTTGCATTTAAGTTTTATTAGTGTAAACTTCTAAAATATATTAGATAGTAATTTTTATTATTTAATAAATTTTATATAAAGGATGGTCATGAGACAGCTAACCACTACAGCAGGAAATCCAATAGGTGACAATCAAAATTCTCTCACAGCAGGAGAAAGAGGTCCAATTTTAATGCAAGATTATCAACTGATTGAAAAACTTGCTCATCAAAACAGAGAAAGAGTTCCTGAAAGAGTTGTGCATGCAAAAGGATCAGGTGCATATGGTACTCTTAAAATCACACATGATATAAGTGCTTACACAAAAGCGGACATCTTCTCAAAAGTAGGGAAAGAGACTCCTTTGCTCGTTCGTTTTTCAACAGTAGCCGGCGAGAGAGGAGCTGCTGATGCAGAAAGAGATGTTAGAGGTTTTGCTATAAAATTCTACACAAAAGAGGGTAACTGGGATTTGGTCGGAAACAATACTCCTGTCTTTTTTGTGGCTGATCCATATAAATTTCCTGACTTCATACATACCCAAAAAAGAGATCCAAGAACAAACCTTAGAAGCAATACGGCTATGTGGGATTTTTGGTCACTTATGCCTGAGAGCTTACACCAAACTACTATACTTTTTTCAGATAGAGGGCTTCCAAAAAGTTTCAGACACATCAATGGATATGGTTCGCACACATATAGCTTTATCAACAAAGACAATGAGAGATTTTGGGTTAAATTTCACTTCAAAACTCAACAAGGTATAAAAACAATGACAAATGAAGAGGCACAAATCATCATAGGTCAAGATAGAGAAAGTTCTCAAAGAGATCTTTTTGATGCGATTGAAGATAAAAATTTTCCAAAATGGAATATGAAGATACAGATTATGACCGAAAGTGAAGCAAAAGATTATAAATACAATCCATTTGATCTTACTAAAGTATGGTCTCACAAGGATTTTCCTTTGATAGATGTAGGGATTTTAGAATTAAATAAAAATCCAAATAACTATTTCAATGAAATAGAGCAGTCAGCTTTCAGCCCTTCAAATACGGTTCCTGGTATCGGTCTATCTCCAGATAAGATGCTTCAAGCTAGGGCTTTTTCATATCCTGATGCACATAGATACCGTATAGGCACACACTATGAAATGCTACCTGTAAACAGACCGATAAATGAAGTAGCAAATTATTACGCAGATGGAAGTATGAATTTTTCTGATATAGAAGAAAAAAGTGCAGTCAACTATGAACCAAACAGTTTTGATGGTCCACAAGAGAATCACTTGTACAATGAACCTTCTTTGGAGATATTTGGTGAAGCAGACAGGTTTGACAGAACTCTAAATAATGACCACTATACTCAACCTAGAGAGTTATTTAATCTGATGAACAAAGAGCAAAAAAATCAACTATTTAAAAATATAGCAGCATCGATGAGTGGTGTTCCTTCATACATCATCCAGAGGCAACTAGCGCTATATGAAAAAGTATCTGCCGAGTATGCAAACGGGGTAAAGGCGGCACTAAATGTCTAGTCAAATCTCAAAACAAGAAGAGGAGAGATATGCACAACTTCAGCTGATGGCGCTTGATTTTGCTAGAGAGGGTAATACTAAAGAACTCGAAAAAATGCTGGATTTTGGCATGAGTGTAGATCTGTGTACACATAAAGATGATACGCTACTTATGCTTTCTTGTTACAGGGGAAATATAGAGACAAGTCAAATGCTCATACAAAAAGGTGCTAATTTAAACAAAGTAAATGCCCGAGGACAAACTCCACTAGATGGAGTTTGTTTTAAAGGTAATCTTAAAATGGTTAAATTACTTGTCGAAAACGGAGCAAATATAGGCAGAAATGCTATCATCTTTGCCACTATATTTGGAAATAAAGAGATAGTCAACTACCTAAAAAAACAAGGCATAGATAAAAAATCATTAAAAATTTTTGGGTTAAATATTGAATTTATCTCTTCTATAACAGCGTCCTTGAAGTCTATATTTGGTAAGAAGAAGGTCGTTTTACAAACAAGTTGCTGAAAAAGATTGTTTAGGCTGTAGCAGGGTTTGGCTTTTAACTTTTTAAATTGACAGTGTTATTTATGTTTGATATAATATTTGACAACTATATCAA
>JALVAU010000448.1 GCA_027011025.1 Campylobacteraceae bacterium
ATATAAAACTAAATCTTATTTGAACAATAAAAATACTTGAAATTTAATTATCTTTGTATTATAAATAGTAGAATTCTAAACATACATGTCGCAAGAAAAAGAAAAATTAACAAGAGAAGAAAAAATCGAAATTTTTGAGAAAGAATTTCTTCCTCATGTTGAGGCATTAAAAACATTTGCTTATTATCTCACTTACAATGATAATGATGCAAATGACCTTGTACAGGAAACATATATGAAAGCATTTAGGTTTGCAGAAAAGTTTGATACGGGAACTAATGCAAAGGCTTGGTTGTTTAGAATACTGAAGAATGCTTATATAAACGATTACAGAAAAAAGAGTAAGCAACCTGATAGAGTTGATTTTGAAGACGTGATTAATTATCACAAGAGTGACGATGTATCTGACAATAAGTATTTGAATCTAAAAGAGGAGTCAATAGATGAAATGATGGGGGATGAGATCACTAAAGCCATCAATTCGCTGCCTCCCGAGTTTAGAACTGTTATTTTGTTAGCCGATATTGAAGATTTTTCGTATAAAGAAATATCTAAGATAATTGATGTTCCTATAGGGACTGTGAGATCAAGGCTTTTTAGAGCTCGAAATACTTTAAAGGATTTATTGAAAAAATATGCTTTTTCATTGGGATACAAGGATTACAGATCCGGTAAAGAAGAAGAAGAATAGTTTTAAAAAATTAATTTATGTGCAAGTTTTAAATGGAACCATTTCATTTATCAAATAGAAACAAGTAAAAATGACTGCATTATGAACAAGAAAAATAATACTACTGATTTTATAAAGAATGTTCACAAATATCTAGACAATGCTCTGAGCACAAAAGAATCAAAAAACTTCATCCAAGATGTTTACAAAAACCCTCTCCTTGCAAAAATCCTAAATGAAGAGCGAAATCTTAGAACTACTATAAAAAACAAACTTCAAAGACCTAAAGTAGCACAAAATCTTATTGACTCTATAAGAGATAGACTATATTCTTAAACCAGTGCCTCACACTAGGTGCATTTCATTTTTTCGTTTTTTTGCCCCACTACCCTCTGACTCCCCGTTTCTCCGGGTTGAGGGATCAAGCCGAAAAGTTGTGGGTTAGCATCCATTCTTAGTTTTGGTAGTTGTTAAAAGATATTATTCATTTTAGTGGCAAAAGGAGTTAAAATACGTAAAAAATGAATAACTATTCCGATTTTGATGAATCGGTTCACTAATTATTGAGTGACATTTAGTCACTCAATTTCGTAAACGAACTATTAGTTCATGTTTCGGTTTTTGTATCAAGACAAAAAATGAAAATACGGTTTATTTATTCAATATGGAAATACATCTTTTAATTCCCCCAACTTTTCATCTTGATCCGGGTTGAGCTTTCGTGGGATGGTAGAGGGATGGTTTTGAGCTTTACCACTCCCTCCATTTTAAGCTTACGTTATGACACATCTTTTAATTTCATTTTTGCGATATTAAATCCAACCATAATCGCATCAAATTTTTGTAAACCCCAAACCAATGTTTTATTTC
>JALVAU010000449.1 GCA_027011025.1 Campylobacteraceae bacterium
ATTATACTCTATAAAACTTTTATTTAAGTAAATTTTGATATAATTCCTCTTGCTCTCCTTCAGACCTGTGCAATATTTTATTTGGACAATGCTTCAGGGTGGGAACACAGCAGAGCACCCTTTTAGAGTGTGTGCCGCAGTAATCTGGAGGAGGGTTTTAACTCTCTACAAATTTCTCTATCTCTTTTGCCAAATCATAGAAATTTACCGCTTTGTCTTGAGATTTTTCTTTTAAAGACTTTAAAATATGAGCCTTCCCCTGTACTAACTCCTTTGATTTTACACCATGAGATATAGAGAGTGTTGCCTCTATAAAAGCTGAGAGTCTATCACAATTTTTGAGAGCTTTACCATCTATAGCTTGAAATCTATCTTCATTATAGTTCTCTATATCATTTACTATTTTTATCTCATCATTATCTTGAATTTTATCTAAAAATTCATTTTTTTTACCGTCATAGAGACCTAATATATACTGAAAATCTTTCAAAAAACTATTTGGAATATATGGAAAAATCTCATCGTCCATAACCTTTAGTTCATACTCACTGATAATGTCATCTAAGCCACTTACTGAGTATTTTACAGGGGATATTATATCTCTCGTCAAAGCTTCGGGGAGATCGTGAAAGAGTGCACAAAAGAAGTTGTTTTCTACTCTACTCTCACATGCCTCTACATGTAGAGAGTAAAAATATCCTAGTATCGCAACTGTGAGCATATGTCCTAAAACTGAAGTCTCAGGGACTCTTGGGGTTTGAGCCCATCTTTTTTGAAATCTTAGCCTTCCACTTAAATCTATAATTTTTGAAATCTTTTTATTTAAAGAGATTTTTCTTACACTTACAAGCTCATAATAATCCTCAATCTCCTCATCAACTGCCTCTTTTACTCTATCTATACCGCTCAAAAATTGGCTTGTTTGATAGACTATGGAAAATTCCCATTTTGTAGATATATATGAGGCGGCTTTTAGTATAAATCTCTCTTTTTTATACATTTGTGGATCATCAAGATAGTTTTTAAATCTTTGCAAAAATTTTCCGTTTTGTATATCTTTTATAGAGTCTATAAGCTTTGAGAGAACCCACTCATTTATCTCTTTCTCTTTTTTTTGAAGAGCTTTTCTAAAAACATCCGGTCTTATATCTGTCACTACAACTCGTCTTAAGAACTCAAATATACCTGCTTCTATAAGATGAACTCTGTTTACACCCTCTTCCATATTTGCCATAAAATAGGCTATGATAAATTTATGGGCTTGTTTATCAAGCTCAACTAACTCAACCATTCTCGGATAGTCATTCCATCTTTGAATCGAAGCAGCTGCAAATATATGTTCTATTAGTTGAGGATTTATCATCCTATATCCATCTTCTTTGAATCTATCTCTATAGTTGTATGAACATTTCCTCTTGGATTAAAATCTGCAAAAACTCTGAGCCATTTTGGCTTTAGCTTTGTAAAAAGAGTATCATAAATCTCATTTGCACTATCTTCGTGAGATATATTTCTATACATAAAACTATTTATAT
>JALVAU010000450.1 GCA_027011025.1 Campylobacteraceae bacterium
GGTGCTTCTCTTACTCCACCATCAACAACATCATACTTCTTTCGCAAAGATTTAAGTATGGCTTGCTGGACATCAAGTGCCATCTTATTTGCTTGTATAATTTTAGCTCGATTCATCACACTTAAAAATGTATTTTTACTATAATAATCCATATCTCTCATATCGGATCTATTCTCGAGAGCAGCTATATGCTTACTTCTGTTGCTTCTATCTGGTGAGAGAAAAAATGTCTCCAATCCTTTAGAAGATAGGTATCTTCTCTTGCTTGAAGCAGCATTGGCATGTATAGAAATAAAAAGATCAGCTTTTTTTCTATTTGCAAATTTAGTTCTGTTTCTCAAAGATATAAAATAGTCTCCACTTCTTGTCAAATAGACTCTGTATCCCCTTTTTTTGAGTTCATCTGCACACTTTAGTGCAATTTTCAAAACCGCCCTCTTCTCATATCTTCGCTGATATCCTATAGCTCCAGAATCTTTGCCCCCGTGACCTGGATCTAAAACTATAATTTTACTGCTTGGTATAAAATAGCTTTGTTGAAATTTGCTATCCGTTTTATATCTTTTTGTTTTAGTGCTGGTTGTATTTTGTTTGACAAAACTAATAGTAACAACATCATCATCTATTGTTAAGTAGTAATCCCTCTTCTTGCTCGTCCTTAAAACAACCCTCAGAGTACTTTTGTCAAATTGCGCCACTCTTATTCTTTGCACTAGTTTTGATTTTATTGTTTTTGATTGTGTGGCTAGTACGGCTTTTATATCAAAAATTTTTCTATAATACTTTTTACTTCTAAGAACAAATGACTTTATCTGCTTCTTAGATACTTTGTAATTAAATTTTAAATTTAGTTTTTGTTTACTATATGTTATCGAAAGCAACCTGAGTTTTTTAGTTTTTTGTTTTACTACTATCTTTTTGGTTTTTTTTACTTTAGAAGTATAAGAAGAATTTTTAAGTAGTATCGAAAGCTCTTTTTCATAGTTTTTTTCATCAATTTTTAAAATTTTTGAACTCTTAACCAATCTTTTAAGCGTCTCTATTTTTAGTTTTTCATCATTTTTGATGATGGATTTTATATATATATTTTGCAAAGAATGAAAAATTCTAAGCATTGTATTTTCATCTGCCAAGCCCATTTGTTTATCAAAAGAGTAAACTCTTTGGAGATATGTTGTTGATGCAAAAAGAGAAATAGAGATAAAAATCGATAATACTATTTTTTTAAACAAGTTATTTATTTACCAACTTTTCCATAAGCTCTTTGACGCTTATAATTTCATCTAGTTTATATCCGTTTGAACCTGTAAAAAACAATCCTGTCTCTTTTTTGCCAAGATATGCATCTGAGAGCCTGTCTGCGATACAGTAACCTACCTCTTTTGCCTCTTGACCTCTGTGGCAAGGACTCACGCAGTTGCTTATACATTTTATCTTTGGTCCCTCTCTTTTATCAACCATTTTTATAAGATTTGTTCTAACACCTCTTGCAGGATATCCAACCGGTGATTTAAGTAGTTTTATATCTTCTTCTTTAGAGTCAAGAATAACTTGTTTGAAGTTATCACTAGCATCACACTCATGAGTCCCTATAAATCTTGTACCCATTTGTACCCCATCAGCTCCTAACTCTATCATTTTTACTATGTCGTCATGATCCCAAATACCGCCTGCTGCTATCAATGGAAAATTTCCCCATTTTTCTATCTCTTCCTTGATGGGTTTTATTAGATTTTCAAGTTGATATTCAGTCTGAAAACACTGCTCATATGTAAATCCTTGGTGACCGCCACTTTTAGGACCCTCAACAACAATAGCATCAGGGAGTCTATCGTATCTTTGTTTCCATCTTTTGCATATTATCTTTAAAGCCTTTGCGCTAGAGACTATAGGAACGAGTGCAACATCTGGATAACCCTCAGTAAATTCTGGCATATTTGTAGGGAGTCCAGCTCCAGTAATTATGATATCTGCACCAAGTTCACAAGCATCCCTTGCAACTCTACCATACTCATTGATAGCATAAAGAACATTTACAGCTACAGGCTTACCTTGAGCTATTTTTTTTGCATTTTGAATTATGGCTTTCAAACCATCTCTTGAATAGAAATTTTCTGCTTCAAACGGTCTATCACTAATCTCTTTTTTTACATATTTACTGTTTTTATAATAGCCTGTACCGACTGAACTAACTACTCCTAGTCCGCCGTTGAGACTAACGGTACCTGCTAATTTATCCCAGCTTATTCCTAATCCCATACCACCCTGAACAATTGGGTGCTTTATAGTATATTTTCCTATTTTTAGAGGTTTTAGAGTCATCATTTTACCTTTATTTTTGCAAACTTTCTTTTTCCTACCTGAAGTATGTACTCACCAGTTTCAAGTTGCATCTGCATATCGTTTATCTTTTTTTGATTTACGCTAATGGCATTTTGTTTTATATCTCTTCTTGCTTGTGAAGTAGAGGGCTCTAATTTGCAATCAACCAAAGCTTGAGCTATCCATATCTCCCCATCAACTTCAAACTCTTTCATATCACTTGGAAGTTGATTTTTAGAATGTACTTTTTCAAATTCTGCTTTTGCATTTTTTGCAGCTTCACTTCCATGGTATCTTTGAACTATCTCTAAAGCGATATTTTCCTTTACGATTTTTGGATGAAGTAAGCCGTCACTAACCTTTTGCTTTAAAGAATCAATCTGTTCTATAGATAATGAGCTTAGCAACTCATAATATCTCCACATCAATTCATCGCTAATACTAAGCATCTTCCCGAACATATCATTTGGATGATCTGTCACCCCTATATAATTTCCAAGAGACTTGCTCATCTTATTTACACCATCTAATCCCTCTAGCAAAGGCATCATAACAACTGCTTGTTCTTTGCCGACTCCATATGCTCTTTGAAGATGTCTCCCCATCAAAAGATTAAATTTTTGATCAGTTCCGCCCATCTCTATATCAGATTTTATAGCAACACTATCATAGCCTTGCAACAACGGATATAGAAATTCACTTATAGATATAGGCGCATTTGATCTGTACCTTTTCTCAAAATCTTCTCTCTCTAGCATTCTTGCAACATTGAATGTAGTGGTAAGTTCAAGCATACCGGAAGAGCCGAGTCTGTCTATCCATGAAGAGTTAAATAAAATTTCTGTTTTCTTAGGATCCAAAATCTTAAAAACCTGCTCTTCATAGCTTTTGGCATTTTTTAAGACAGTCTCTTTATCAAGCTTTTTTCTAGTTTCACTTTTTCCCGTAGGGTCTCCTATCATGCCGGTAAAATCACCTATTATAAACTGTACAATAGCCCCATATTTTTGGAATAGAGCCATCTTTTGCAAAAGTACAGTATGCCCAAGGTGCAAATCTGGTGCGGTAGGATCAAAACCGGCTTTTACAAAATAACTCTTTCCTTTTTCAAAATAGTCAACAAGAAGCTTTTCTACTCTTTTTTCGTCAATTATCTCGCTTACGCCTCGCTTTATCTCTCTTAAAGCATTTTCCAACATCTCTATCCTTTAACTTTTATAAACATCATTTACAGAAACAAACTCTATCACGCTATATTTTGATTTTAAATTATTTCTTATGGAATTAACAGATTTATCTGGCAGCTCCAATATCATCTCAAAAAAATCTACATGACCCTCTTCTGATTTGCCTAACTCAATTGTTACTAAATTTATCTGCATTTTAGCTAAATATGCCAAAAATCTTGCTAAAGCTCCTCTTTTGTTTTCTAGACTGACGATAAGCTTATATCTTTCTGGAGCATCTCTTGTCCATTTAACAAATACCATCGTAGCATTTTCCTCAAGAAGTCTATATGCCCTATCACACAATTTATGGTGGACAAATACCTGATTTCCTTTTTTAAACCCCATTATATCATCACCTCTTTTAGGGTGACAACAAAAATCAAAAAAGACATTTGAGATACTCTGACTAGAGTAAACAACAATATTTTCAAATTTTTGTTTTTTAATTTTATATCTATCAAATTTTAATAGTGGAAATATTAAACTGTCTGCTTTAGAGTATTTTTTCAATGCATTAACAACATCCTTAAAGTAAACAGAATCTGCAGTTATCTTAAATACTTTTTTGGTTAAATTCTCTTTCTCTAGCCAATCTAAGATCTTATGCTCTTTGGTATGAAATGTGTTTTTTAAAAGGTTTATAGCAATTTTTTGATTTATATCTCTTATCTTCTGCCTGCAACTTGTGCGGATAGCATTAATGGCCTTGCCTGTCTTTACGCTTTTTATCCAACTACATCTATATTTTGGGTCCCTAGAGGTGATTATTTTCACTATATCACCATTTTTTAACTCACTCAATAGTGGAACTTTTTGCTTATTGACATAAGCCTCTTTTGCAAATATACCAACTTCCGTATGAACCTCATAAGCAAAATCAAGCACAGTAGCACCTCTTGGCAGAGAAAAAATATCACCTTTAGGAGAAAAGACTGCTATATCTTCACTATAAAGATTATCTTTTGCTATTTGATAAAACTCTTCTATATTTTCTATCTCATCATTTTGGTTTTTCAACTCATCGAGCCAATCAAGTTTTGGATTTAACCCACCACTTTTATATTTCCAATGAGCAGCAAGTCCGAATTCGGCTGTTTTATCCATATCATAAGTTCTTATTTGAGACTCTATTATGGATTTATCATCAAAAACAGTAGTATGTATAGTTTGATAACCATTCTCTTTTGGAATAGCAATATAGTCTTTGAATCTCGCAATTAATGGATTGAATTGTTGATGTATCAATCCTAACACTTTATAGCAATCTATACTTTTGGCTACTACTACTCTGATAGCCAAAAGATCTAAAACCTCTTCTATAGATATGCCTTTTCTCTGCATTTTGAGATATATGGAGTAGTGGTGTTTGACTCTCTTTACAAGGGTAAAATCACCCTCATTAAATCCATCTTTGAGCATCAAAGTTCTTATTTTTGAGGCAAAATGATTTAATCTTAATTGTAACTGCTGTTTGTGCTTGTTGATATAATTATCTATCTTTTTGTACTCTAGTGGCATAACATAAAAAAAACTCTTATCTTCAAGATATTTTTTGATTGATGAAATACCTAGTCTATGAGCAATAGGAGCATAAACAACAACAGTCTCTTCGCTTATTCTTCTTTGCTTTGAAGGTGATAACCCATGCAGTGTCATCATATTATGCATTCTATCACACAATTTGATAACCAAAACCCTAACATCGCTGATAGAAGCAAGCAACATCTTTCTAAAAGTTAAAGCTGAGGATATAATCCTCTCATTTGAGTAAGAGGGAATTAATTCAACATCTCTTATCTCCATAATTTTAGTCAAACCCTCTACTAAAGTACCTATCTCTTTTGTAAAATCTTTTTCTATTTTTTCTATTTCACAATCCGTATCTTCCACCACATCATGCAATAAACCAGCCACAACCATAGCTTCATCACCTCCATAAAAAGAGACAAGTGAAGCTACGAGTATCGGGTGATTTACATACTCTTCACCACTTTTTCTATATTGGCCATGATGTTGCTTTATAGAAAAATCAATAGCCTTTTGAATTAGTGGAGTAATTTCCGTAAAGCCCTTAAGAATAGATATAGAAGTCTCTATATCCTTGGATAGTTTTATTTTTTCAATCAACTCTTCTAAAATCATTTTATATCTGTTATTGAATCTAATCCTACTTTACCATCTGCTATCTCTTTAAGAGCTATATCAGTAAATTTTTCCCTATTATCAACTCTCACCAATGGCATAGCTCCATTTGCTA
>JALVAU010000451.1 GCA_027011025.1 Campylobacteraceae bacterium
ATTCTCTTTGGGAATTTCGGTAAAATCCAATGCCTCAAAAAATTCTCTTTTATAGGTGAGAGTGAAAATTTGCTCTGCTTTTAAATTCTGTGCAGACTCTATCAATTTTTTAACTATCCTCTTTCCTACCCCTTTCCCTCTTGCCTTTGGGGATACTATCAGACTTCTGACCTCACCTAACTTATCTGTATGAAAATGCAAAGCTCCAAAGCCAATCAACTCTCCATTAAATTTAGCCAATATATATGATCTTATATTTGTTGCAATCTCATCATCATTTCTAGCTAAAATAACACCACTTTTCACCTCTGGTTCTACTAAGTGTTGCATATCTTTTATATCTTTTAGCGTAGCCGAAACATACTCTATCATAAGTTTTTTTCCTCTTGAAACAGTGAGTCAAATATAGTCTCAAGTGCTTTATCGATACCACTTTTTTTAGTGCTAGAGACCAAAATGGAGTCTGGAAAATCTTTTCTCAAAGCACTTCTGGCTTTTTGATTTAATTTATCCGCCTTTGTAAAAATATGCACAATTTTTTGATCAGGTCTTAAAAGTAGTTTTAAATATGCATCTACATCTTTATCTATCTGCAGTTCTCTATGTCTAGAGTCTATTAAGTGTATAAAAAGTCTTATTGAGCTTCTTCTACCCAAAAAGTCATTTAGATTTTTTTGCCACTCGTTTTTCATACTTTTTGAAACTTTAGCATAACCAAAACCGGGCAAATCAACAAATCTCGCTATATAGAGATCTTTTTCTTTCATGAAATTCACACTAAAAAAGTTAATAAGCCTAGTTTTTCCGGGAGTAGAAGAGCTTTTTGCCAAACCTTTTTTATTTACTAATGCATTTATGATAGAACTTTTTCCTACATTGCTTCTACCTAAAAAAACAACTTCACTTACCCCATCAGGCATAGAGTCTTCGACACCTTGTGCAGAAGTTAGAAATTTGGACTCTACAACCTTTATCACTTCTTCTTGTCCTTTAGTTTAAATATAAATTTTACAGGTCTATTTTTCTTACTATTCACTTCATAATACCCTTTTGCCTGATCTACATTTATAACTTCTGCATATATCTCTTTATCCTTGTTTACCTCTTGCAAAAAAGCATTTTTTCTAATTGTGTATTTTTGAGCTATTGGATTATATATTAGTATTTCACCTCTTGCAAAATATCTTTTACCTTTTATTCCCAATTTTGCTTGGGCATGCCCTGTAGCAGTATACAGTATCGGTTGCCTCTTCTTGTCAAACTTTATAACAACCTTATCGGCCTTAAGTTCATCTTTACCTCTTATTACATGTACATTTCCATTAAATATAGATACTCCTTTTGCTTCATCTGCTACAAACTTATCCGCTGTTATCTCTACCTCCGCCGCAAACAGCACAACTGCTGTAAGAAAAAATACTAAATATTTCACTTATCCTCCATTTTTAATCACTGTTTTAATTTTTGTAGCTCTAATTATGCCTTTTTGCATATCATAAGTAAATGCATTTCCATAAGTTGTCATACTCTTC
>JALVAU010000452.1 GCA_027011025.1 Campylobacteraceae bacterium
CTATTTTATTAAATATTAATTAAGTTTAATAGGAGTATACTATTTTTAACAGAAATAAATACAAGGAAATATCATGACACTTATTAAAACATTTTTACTCGTAATCATTTCAATCTTATTTATCGGATGTGGAGGAGCAACTGACTCTGCACCAACTACAAAAAATACTCTTAATAGTGATATTTATGAAAAAGCCACCAAAACAACTAAAGAGGAAATTTTAAGTGCCATTAATAAAGCTCGTTCAGTAGCAAGAGATTGTCACGATGGTTTAGGTCTTCTTCCTTCAGCTCCTGCACTTACTTGGAACAGTGAGCTTTATGATTCTGCTTATGAACACTCTTACGACCTAGCAACGAGCAATACCTTCTCTCATTATGGTTCGGGGACAGCTTCTGATGTAACAGGTTCAAACAATAGTGAAAAAAGTTACTTTATTGATAGAATCGAAGCTAACGGTTACACCAACTATAAAGTTATTGGTGAAAATATTGCAGGTGGTCAGACAACCATTGAATCTGCTGTAGAAGCATGGATTACCTCTCCTGCACACTGTGCCAACCTTATGAATAGTAAGTTTACAGAAGTAGGTGTTGCTGTAGCAATAGACGAAAATTCAGAATATGGAATCTATTGGACACAAAGTTTTGGAGCAAAAAATAACAATTTTAAACTTTTTTAAATACTAAAGAGTATTACTAACATGTACCTAAAACAATAGAAAACTATTTTAAATAATATTAAACAATACTACGATATAATGCTATTATGAAAAGATATATACAACTTCGTGACTATGCAAAGAAGCATTCAGTAACATATAGAACAGCATGGAATAGATTTAATGCAGGTAAAATTCTAAATAGCTTTAAAGATTAGAATAATAATATTTTAGTTGAAGTAATTAATGAAAAGTAGAAAAAGACTCAAAAAAAGTGCTAAGAACCTATAAACTAAAACACTCAATAAACAAAGGTAAACAGACAAAAATTTTAGCTCTTTTGGATGAGTACAGAAAAGTTTCAAATGAAATCTCAAATAGACAATGGATACACTTTTATAAAAATGGAAAATTCAACAGAGATTTAGAAGTCAACTCAATAAAGAGTGAACTAAGCCAAAGATATAGACAAACAGCACAATATCAAGTTGTATCACAATTAGATAGTTATATGGGAAATAGACAAAACGATTTTAAAACCTATATAAACAGTAGTAACTTTGACAAAGAGACAAAAATCAAACTCTACTATATCAACAGATATAAAAAATGGTTTTGCAAATCAGTTACAATGCAAAACAGAGAAATAGAGCAAGATATTCTAAAACTATCAAGAGAAATCATAAAAAATACATTTAAAAAAAACAGAACGCCAAATCTGAAATTTTGTAATATGGCTCTTGACGCTAAAGTAGTAGAGATTACACCAAATGGAGTTAAAAAAGTAAAAAAAACAGAAAAAGTAAAAGATGAAAATGGAGATTTCATCTTAAATAAAAATGGAAATCCAAAATTAAGAACCTATACCC
>JALVAU010000453.1 GCA_027011025.1 Campylobacteraceae bacterium
ATCATCTTAAACCCTTTTGTTAACATAGAAAAAAATCAGATAAGATTTGCTATGAGAATCATAGACTCAGACCCAAATCTCAGAAGAGATGCACTGATTCACAAAATTCAAAATGATATACCAAAAATTGTGGGCGATAAAAATATAGACTACAGACTCTCAAATCTAATGGTTTTGTATAACAATATGCTTCAGTCACTCTTTGAATCACAAATAGTAACTCTAGGGGCAGTGGTGCTCATACTGTTTTTGATGTTTATAATTTTATTTAAATCCATCAAGATTTCGCTAATTGCTATTGTCACAAATATAATTCCCGTGGGCATCATATTTGCCGTTATGGGTTTTGCAAAAATTCCGCTAGATGTCATGACGATAACCATAGCATCCATAAGCATCGGAATCGGGGTGGACGATACCATACACTATATCATCAGATTTAAAGAGGAGTATGCAAAAGACAAAGACTATATAAAAGCGATGCAAAGATCGCATGACAGCATAGGTTATGCAATGTATTATACCTCTATAACCATTATGCTAGGTTTTTCGATTTTGGTGTTTTCAAATTTTATACCGACTATTTATTTTGGTCTTCTTACTGTTTTGGTAATGTTCACAGCTCTCATGAGTGCCTTGCTGTTGTTGCCAAAACTACTCATAAAATATAGAGCTTTTGGTTAGGTACTTAATTAATAGCTTCTTTTATATTTTTTGCTATTTGTGAGATTTTTTGAATTTTTTGAGTATGAGTCAGTGAGTCATCTAAAAGCACTTTTACAAAAGCACTACCTACTATAACTCCGTCAACTCCTTTTGATTTTTCTTTGGCTGTTTTTTCGTTTACTCCAAAGCCGACATACAGTGGCGTATCACTGTTTTCTTTGACCTGTTTTATGATTTGGCTCAAATCTTCACTAGCACCTGAACCGGTTATGCCGGCATATGCAACAAGATATATAAAGCCTCTACTGTTTTTTATAACCTCTTTGACTCTTGTTTCATCATCAGTTGGGGCAACAAAGCTAACCAAAGAGAGATCGTTTTTGGTAAAAGTTGATCTATATATAAGTGTCTCTTCATGGGGAAGATCAGGAATGATAAAGCCTTTAACACTACTTTTTTTTGCTATTTTGCTTATGTTTTCTATGCCTTTATGATAAAAAGAGTTAAAATATCCCATCCAGTATGTATCGATTTTATCTGCTATCTTTTCAGATATATCAAAGACATCTTGAACTCTAAAACCGCTTTGAAGAGAGCGCAGATTTGCCTCTTCTATGATTGGACCATCTGCAACAGGATCTGAAAAAGCTATACCTAGCTCTAAAGTATCTGCTCCGGCATCTTTTAGAGCCAAAGCTAAGTCAACACTAAAATTTACATCGGGAAATCCAGCAGTGATATACGCCACCAAATTTTTTGTTTGTTTACTCTTGGTCAATTACTTCTCCAAATTTAGCGGTACTTTTATAATTAGTGGATTTAGCATACTAAAATAGTCTGCATCATTCTCTATATCTTTTCTATATTTTTCAAATTGGTCACTTATAAGTAGAAGCCAGTCGATAAACTCTTCAGTTGCAGGTCCTTCTAGCTCTCTTGCCTCTTCACATACATCCTCACTCAAAGTTGAAAGTTTAATAATTGGGTCTAATTTTAAAAATCCACCTGCTGATTTTAGATTGTGAAAAATTCTAAAAAGCTCTCTTATATTTTCTACAAAATACTCTTTTTTATTTAAGTTTATAATCAATGGCTCCATATTTTCACACATTATAGAGTAGTGATTAATAAAATCCTCAACAATATCTAAATCAAAATCAATCTCTAATTGTGTATATAAACCCATAATTTCCTCTTTATCTTGTGCATAAAAATATATTAAGTACAATTGTACCATTTTTTTGATAAAATCAAGAAAAACTAATGGATAAAATTATTATGCAAACTATAACTTCCATCAAAAACAGTAAATCAAAAACACCGCTTGTTATGATAACTGCTTATGATGCTTTATTTGCGAAGATATTTGATAAAAAAGTCGATATCATTCTAGTCGGTGATAGTTTAAATATGAGTTTTAATGCAAAAGCAGATACTCTTAGCGCCTCGCTTGATATGATGATTTATCATACCAAAGCTGTATGTGCAGGAGCAAAAGAGACCTTGGTAGTTTGCGATATGCCATTTGGAACATACACAGATGAAAACATGGCTCTAAAAAATGCCTCTAGGGTTTATAAAGAGACTGCTGCTAGCGCGGTTAAGATAGAGGGAGGAAAGGGGAGAGCCCACATCATAGAGACCTTAACATCAAATTCGATAGCAGTTATGGGACACATAGGGTTGATGCCACAATTTGTCAGAAGTGACGGTGGCTACAAAATAAGAGGCAAAAATGAAGAGGATATAAAAAAACTCCTGCTAGACGCAAAAGCGGTTGAAAATGCCGGTGCTTTTTGTCTAGTAATCGAGGGTGTAAAAGCTGATGTTGCAAAAGAGATAACGCAGAGTGTCTCTATTCCTACTATAGGCATAGGCTCGGGAGTTGATACTGACGGGCAAGTGCTCGTGTGGAGTGATGCTTTTGGATTTTTTGACGAATTTCAACCAAAATTTGTCAAAAAATATTTTGATGGCAAAAAATTGATAGAAAATGCTCTTGAAAACTATGTAGATGAAGTCAGAACAAGAGCATTTCCCACAGATAAGCATATATATTAAACAAGGATAAAAATGGAAAGAGTTGTAGAGATAGATAAAATCTCATTTGAAAATGAATACGAAAAATCTCTACGACCAACCTCTTGGGACGGCTACATAGGGCAAGATAAGATCAAAAGAAATCTAAAGGTTTTTATAGAGGCTTCAAAAAAAAGGCAAGAGTGCTTGGATCATGTTCTCTTCTTTGGACCTCCGGGGCTTGGGAAGACAACACTAGCATATATCATCTCAAATGAAATGGAAGCAAATATCAAAATGACAGCAGCTCCCATGATAGAAAAAAGTGGTGATTTAGCTGCAATTCTCACCAATCTTGAAGAGGGTGATATGCTATTTATTGATGAGATACATAGGCTCTCACCTGCTATTGAAGAGATTTTATATCCTGCTATGGAGGATTTTAGACTAGATATCATCATAGGAAGCGGACCTGCGGCACAAACCATAAAGATAGACTTGCCTCGCTTTACACTCATAGGCGCAACTACAAGAGCCGGGATGATAAGCTCTCCCTTAAGAGATAGGTTCGGTATGCACTTTAGATTACAATTTTATGATAAATTTGAACTAGCACAGATTGTCACTAAAGCATCGCACAAGCTAAACAAAATCTGCTTAGATGATGGGGCACTTGAGATCGCAAGAAGATCAAGAGGAACTCCAAGAATTGCACTAAGACTACTAAAAAGGGTGAGAGATTTTGCAGATGTCGAAGATGAGGATAAAATAACAAAAAAAAGATGCGCTTATGCACTTGAAGAGCTAGGAGTCAATGATCTTGGGTTTGATGAACTAGACATAAAATATCTTGAACTTCTCATAGAGGCAAAAGGTAAGGCACTAGGCTTGAATACTCTAGCAGCTGCCCTAAGTGAAGATGAAGGCACTATAGAGGATGTTATAGAACCGTATCTGCTTGCCAATGGATATATGCAAAGAACTGCAAGAGGAAGGGTAGCAACAGCAAAATGCTATGAACTCTTTAGACTGACTCCACTTGAAATTGGTGGATTATTTAAAAATCCCGGAGGAGACAAGTGAATACACAAAGAAATTTTTTAATTGCATTTTTTCTTGTAGTTTTGTATTGGGTTATAAAACTCTATGAACCATTTTTGATAGTTATCACTGTAGCAGCACTACTATCTATAGCAACCTATAATATCAATATATTTATAAGAAAACATTTTGATAGCAAAGTATTAGCTGCTACAATATCAACTCTGCTGCTGTTTGTGCTCTTTTTTGCCCCTATTGTATATATCATTACCTCTGCCGGTGAAGTTATAAATAAATTTGATACAACACTTGTAGATAATACTATAAATTATATCAAAAATATAAATCCTCGCTTACCTGATGCTTTCTCTTTCTTTCAGAGTGATTTGGACAGTTTCATAAAAAATCTAGACTTAACAAGCATAACAAAAACTGCACTCTCATACTTAGGCGCCATAGGAAAAAATAGTGCAAATTTTCTAAAAGATATGCTCTTAATACTCATTTTTTTCTTTTTTACTACACTTCATGCAAAAGAGCTTGGTTCATACTTTAGAACTATTCTTCCTATGGAAGAGAAAAATGTGGATATAATTTTTGCAGAAGTCTCAAATGTAATGAGTGTTGTTTTTTACTCTATACTTGCAACCGCGATATTTGAGGGAGCACTTTTTGCCGTAATCAGCATAGCATTTGGGTATAATGGACTTTTACTTGGTATTTTTTATGGTTTTTCTTCATTGATTCCTATAATAGGAGGGGCTTTGATGTGGGTTCCTTTGAGCGCTTATGCCTTTGCAAACGGTAACTATACAGAGGGGATAGTCATAGCTTTGTACTCTATAGTAGTCATCTCTATCGTAGCAGATACTTTTATCAAACCTTTTATCATAAAATTTATAAATAGTAAACTCTCAAATATCAAAGCAACAACAAATGAAATGTTGATATTTTTTGCTATATTTGCCGGTTTAACCACTTTTGGTTTTTGGGGAATGATATTAGGTCCTGCTATCACAACTCTGTTTATATCTTTGATGACTATGTTTAAGACTCTAAAAGATAAAGGACTAGATATATAAGAGACCGCTACACAGTAGCAAGCCTTAGCATCTCTATTATCTTTAAATGTCTGCTTTTTGCTTTATTAACGAACTCTATCTTCTGGTTTTTTAACTCTCTAAAGCTATTTGATATCCTATCATAATCAACGCTTAGAAAAGTTCTGTTTTTATCCATCAAACTCTCTAGTTTATATATAAAAAAACTCTGCTTTAGGCGATTTTTTATATCATCCATAGTTGGGTGATATAGTGAAAACCTTGTAGGATTTTGCTCATAAAGTCTTGCAAATTCCTCCATCTTATCACTTAAAAAACCTATACAAACTTCTGTTGCATTTTGATAATTAAACTCTATAGCACTTGAGATATGCTTAAAACCTGAACTTACATGTGCTCTTGATTTTAACATCTCATCGTTGTAGGGCTTTAAAATATGCTCATATACTCTAGCTACAAATTTTCTCATATTTGCAAACTCTATATCAGAGTGTATCTTATCCTTTTTTCTCAGTATACTATAAGGGCTCTGCCACCTGTATATATTTTCTTCAAAATTTTTATATATTTGATAGTTTCTTTTATCTACTTTACCCTCTATCTCTTGTAAAAGTTTTGAGTATTTTTTAAACATCTTTCCTACGATATTATCTTCATAAAAAAGCTTTTTGTAGGATTCATCAGCATTGATAAACGGCGCTTCATACTCTACCATTTCATATTTTTGTTTAGAATTTAAAATACCTTTTTTTATCTTTTCATATCTAACTCTTTTTTTTGTAGATATCTCTTTATAAATCTCGTCTGCTATCACTTCAATCATCTGTTTTATAGTAAAATATGCTTCACTCAAATCCTCAGAAAACTCTTTTTTTGCATCTAAAAACTCTTTTTGGGATAGCAGATCAAACTCCTCTATCTCTGCTATAAGCTCATCATAAATCTTAAGGAACAACTCATGCTGCTCTATAATCTTTATACATATAC
>JALVAU010000454.1 GCA_027011025.1 Campylobacteraceae bacterium
GAATGAAGCCAAGAACGATAATGAACGTAATGAAAATAATGGTCGTGAAGTAAATGAGCAAAATGATAATCAAAATGAAGTCAAAAACGATAATGAACGTAATGAAAATGATGATGACTAAATTGATAAAAGGATAGGGGATGAAAGATATTTGTAGAATTATTTTTTTTATTCTCTTGTCCTTGATATCATACGCAGAGGAGTCCACAAATTTTGGTTGGAGTCCTCCTAATAGTTCCCTAAATATAGGGGGTTATCTTGATTTAACGCATAATGAACATAAAGATGAAAATTTTTTATTTGATGATATTGCACTGCTTCTTTCTGCAGATAATGATAGATGGGGTTTTCTAGGGGAGATAGAGTTATCTCATATACCACTAGATGAGGAGGATTTTAATAAATATGAAATGAGAGTTAATCTTGAACGTTCTCAAATAGACTATAGAATTGATGATACACAACATATTGCAATGGGACGTTTCAATTCTGATATAGGATATTGGAATCAAGCACCTATAAAATTTTTACAAGACACCACAACCTATCCTCATATCATAGGACATATGTTTCCAAAATCAACAACAGGTATTATTTATAAAAAATATCTCAAAGATGAAGATACCTTATCAATCACACTCCAAAACAATCAGGATATTGGATTACAAGATGACTCGATAGAGATAAAAGAACATATGTCACTCTCATACCACTCTGTCTATGATGAACTCTCTTGGCGTATGGCAGGAGGTCTTTACAAGGAGAAGGTAGACAATAATGAAAGTTACTATTTTGGTTTGGGAGCTGAATATGAAAGTGATAGTGTAACACTACAAGGAGAGTTTTTTATACAAGATAAACAAAAAAATAAGCTGTTCCCCTATAGTGGTTATATACAATCCTCTTGGCATTTTTCTCAAAAACAAGATGCTATTTTTAGAATAGAGAGCTATAGAGATAACCTTCTTGATATTGAGGAACAAACACTTTTAATCGGCTCTATCTATCATATATCAGGACATATGGCTATCAAAGCAGAGTATATTTATCATGAAAAGTTACCTCTAAATCGTTTCGTTTACTCCTTTTCGGTAATGTTCTAATGTTTAAAATTATATTGCTCTCCTTAATATTAACACTTCTTACTCCAAAAGAGCTTGTGGTTGTAGGAAATAGCCACTTCCCAAAAGATAGATTAACTATTAGTGAACTTAGAGCTATATTTTTAAATAAAAGAGAGACAATTCATAGTACAAAAATGTTGGTTATGAATTATCATTTTAACCATTTTTTAAGAAGATGTTTTGAGAAAAATATTTTACATAAAAGCCAAAGTAGCTTGGAGAGATATTGGCGAAGAGCCTACTATAAGGGTAAACGACCACCTAAAATTATAAAGTCTGTAGAGATGCTCTTTTTATATCTCGAAAATGTAAACCCTTCCATAGGATATAGTGAACGAAGTAGTATCAAAAATACGAATGTGAAAATTCTATACAGTATAAGCTGTACAGAAT
>JALVAU010000455.1 GCA_027011025.1 Campylobacteraceae bacterium
GAGTGGGCTTGGTTTTTGTGATGTTATATTTGGTTGGGACTCCAAGGATGAGCTGTACGCAAAAGACTCTATAACGGGCTGGAGTGATGCCTATCCTGACGCGCTAGGGGAGATAGATATCTCTACATGTAGAGAGCTTCCGATGGAAGAAAACTCCCTTCTTTTTTTGGTAGATTTTGAAAATGGTGGAAAACATAGCGATGTATGCCCTCGTACACTTCTAAAAAGAGTGATAAACCAAGGTAAAAAGATGGGATTGAGCTTTAAAGGAGCAGCAGAATTTGAATTTTTTCTATTTAACGAAACTCCAAAGAGCGTAAGAGAAAAAGGCTATAAAAATATGGAGACTTTTACACCCGGAATGTTTGGGTACTCGGTTCTGCGCAACTCTGTTCATGCCGATTTTTATCATGATTTACTAGAAGTTTGTGAAAAGATGGATATGCCAATAGAGGGGCTTCATACCGAGACGGGACCCGGAGTCATAGAAGCAGCATTATATTATGATGAACTTTTAAATGCGGCTGACAAAGCTGTACTCTTTAAAACTTTTACAAAAGTTTTAGCCGAGCAAAACTCTTTAATGGCAACTTTCATGGCAAAATGGTCAAACAAATATCCGGGACAATCTGGGCACTTACATGTTTCAGCAACTTCACAGGACGGAAAATCTGCATTTTATGATAAAGATGCAAGAGATACTATATCTGATGAAATGCGTTGGTTTATAGGCGGTCAACAAAAACTGATGCCTGAACTCTTGGCTATGATAGCTCCTACTTGCAACTCATACACGAGATTAATCCCTGGATTTTGGGCTCCGACTCAAGCTACATGGGGAGTTGACAACCGCACATGTGCACTAAGAGCTATAAATGGAAATGAAAAGAGTCAAAGAGTTGAGTATAGAGTGACTGCTGCTGACATCAACCCATACATTGCACTAAGTGCAGCAGTTGGAAGCGGTATTTGGGGTATAAAAAACAGAATCGAGCCAACAGAGCCGATAGTGGGAAATGCTTATGAAAAAGAGCTCTCAAGTGAGTTTTCATTTCCCCGTACCCTAGGCGAAGCGGCTAGAAAACTAAGAGATTCTAAAGTTGCTAGAGAGATATTTGGCGATGTTTTTGTGGACCACTACTCTATGACAAGAGAGTGGGAAGAGAGCGAGCAGCTAAAAGCGATAACAGACTGGCAACTGGAAAGATATTTTGAAATAATATAAAATTACAAGCTTCACATATGAAGCTTATTATAAAGGATGATAAATGAAATTTAAAACCATAACACCCATAGATAATTCAGTCTATCTTAGAGAGGATTATCACACACAAAAAGATATAGATGAGACACTGAAAAAAGCAAAAGTAGCCCAAAAAGAGTGGGCGAAAACCTCTATATCTAAAAGAAATGAGTATATAACAAAGTTTTTAGATGCACTACTTAACAAAAGTGAAGATATTGCAAAAGAGCTCTCATATCAGATGGGGAGACCTGTATCATACAGTATATTGGAGCTAAGAGGTGTCAAAGAGAGAGCGAGTTATATGCAAGAGATTGCTCAAGAGGCATTGAAGCCTTTTTACCCTGAAGAGAAAAAAGGTTTTGAAAGATACATACTAAAAGAGCCTTTGGGAGTCGTGGCGGTTTTGAGTCCTTGGAACTATCCTTTTTTGACATCAGTAAATGTCATAGTTCCTGCTCTTTTGGCAGGAAATGCCGTCATACTCAGACACTCTACGCAAACTCCCCTAGTTGCTTCAAGATACAAAGAGGCTTTTGATGAGGCCGGTCTGCCTGATGGTCTCTTTTCATATCTGCATTTACAGCATAGTGATGCTTCTGTATTTATGGCTGATGATAGGGTAGATGGGGTCTATTTCACGGGCTCTGTAAAGGGTGGATACGAGGTGCAAAAAGCGATAATAAACAAATTTATCCCTTGTGGATTGGAGTTGGGCGGAAAAGACCCTGCTTATGTCAGAAATGATGCCGATGTAAATTATAGTGCGCAGAATCTTGTAGATGGAGCCTTTTTCAACTCCGGTCAGTCATGTTGTGGAATTGAGAGGATTTATGTGCATGAGAACATATATGATGAATTTGTACAAAAGTTTGTGCAAATCACAAAAGAGTATAAACTGGGCAATCCTTTAGATAAAAGCACTACTCTTGGACCGATGGTTAAGACGACTGCGGCTGACTTTGTCAGAGGACAGATAAAAGAGGCACTTGATAAAGGGGCAAAATCTCTGGTTGATGAATCACTTTTTCCAAACTCAAAAGAGGGAACTCCATATCTAGCTCCTACTGTTTTGGTTGATGTTGACCACTCCATGAGCGTGATGAGCGAAGAGAGTTTTGGTCCTGTAGTCGGCATCATGAAAGTAAAAGACGATGACGAGGCACTAAGACTCATGAATGACAGCCAATATGGACTAACAGCTTCTATATGGTCAAAAGACAAAGAAATGGCAAGAGAGCTCTCGGTAAAGATAGAGACAGGAACAGTCTATCTCAACAGATGTGACTATCTTGACCCTGCACTTGCTTGGACGGGAGTCAAGGATACGGGCAGAGGTGTCACACTATCCATGTTTGGATTTGACCATGTCACAAAAGTAAAATCTATCCACTTTAAGGAGATATAATCATGCTACCAACTTCAACAAACTGGAACTATCCAACTACTGTATGGTTTGGATTTGATAGAGTTAAAAATATAGCAGATGCACTAAAACAACTAAATATAAAAAAACCTCTCATAGTCACAGATGATGCTTTGGTAAAACTTCCTATCATGAAAGATTTATGCGATGCTTTAGAGGACGAGAAGATACCATATACTATTTTTAGCGATGTTCAGCCAAACCCTACCGGCATAAATGTCCAAAATGGTGTAGAAGTCTATAAAAACAGTAAAAATGACGGAGTCATTGCCTTTGGTGGTGGAAGCGCACTTGATGCCGGAAAGACTATCGCTTTTATGTCAGGGCAGAGCCGTAGTGTATGGGATTTTGAAGATGTCGGAGATAATTGGAGCAGAGCCGATGAGAACGGCATAGCAAAAACTATAGCTATACCTACGACTGCTGGAACCGGCTCTGAAGTTGGAAGAGCTACTGTCATCACAGATAGTAAAAATCATGCAAAAAAGATCATATTTCACCCAAAAATGCTTCCATCCATAGTGATTTTAGACCCTGTTTTAACTTACAATCTACCAAAACACATAACAGCATGGACCGGTATAGATGCACTTGTTCATGCCATAGAAGCATACTGTGCACCTGGTTTTCATCCTATGGCTGACGGTATAGCGATAGAGGCTATAAGGCTCATAAAAGAGAATCTTCCAACAGCTTTTGAAAAACCACATGATAAAGATGCGAGAGCTTACATGCTAGTAGCCGCTATGATGGGAGCTACTGCTTTTCAAAAAGGCTTAGGCTCTGTACACTCTTTGGCTCATCAGCTAGGTGGTCTTTTCAATACACCTCATGGACTAGCAAACTCTATCATACTGCCTTATGCTCTAAAACAAAATGAGTCTGCTATAGAACAAAAGATGACAAAACTGTGTGAATACCTTAATATACAAAATCCCTCAACTAAAAGTTTTATAGATTTTATATTAGACTTAAGAGAGAAATTAGAGATTCCACATACTCTAAAAGAGGTAAAAATCTCGAATGAGCGAGCAAATGAGATAGGGAAGTTAGCATACAATGACCCATCAACTCCCACAAATGCAAAAAAGATAGATGCAAATGATCTTACGGCTCTCTTTTTAGCTGCATTTGATGGTGACTTTGGCAGATTAAGTTAACAGAATGAGTATCACTAAGTTACTACTGTTAGCCGTTGTTGCAGTTTTTGTATTTAACTACTTTGATACTACTGATGAGACATATGATGGAAGTTTAGCTGTGCCGATAAATACGAAAATTTTAGCATTTGGAGATAGTATAACTTATGGATACAGGGTGGATAGTGAAAAAAACTATCCATCTATCCTCTCTAATCTATTGCAAAGTGAAGTTATAAATGCCGGATTAAACGGAGAAACAACCAAAGAGGGGCTTAAGAGACTACCAAAACTTCTAAAAAAGTATAAACCTCAAATACTCATAATCTGTGAGGGAGGAAATGACCTCTTAAGAAGTAAAAAATTTAGCAACATAAAAGCTAATTTAGCAAAAATGATAGAGTTAGCGCAAAAAGAGAAGATTTTTGTTGTCCTTATAGGAGTACCTTATCTTGAGTATTTAAGATATAAGACTGTAGATTTTTATTATGATTTAGCTCAAGAGTACGGCGTTCCTCTTGAGGACAAGGCGCTAGAAAAGATAGAGAATGATTCAACTCTCAAGATTGATGAGGTGCATCCAAATGCAAAAGGATATGCAATACTTAGCAATGCATTAGCAAACATCATCACTCAAAATTATGTACCGCCTTTCTCTTATTGACTCTATTTTATTTTTCTTACATTATTTTTTGATACAATTTTTCTAGATATTATAAAAAGGAGAAAATATGAGAAAACTTATCTCATTGGTACTGTTTTTAGCAACAGTTGTTGTAAGTGGTAGTTTTGCTGCTTATCCATCAAAAACCGTAAAGTTAATTGTTCCTTCAAAAGCAGGTGGTTCAACAGATACAACTGCTAGGCTTTTTGCACAAACTGCAAAAAAGTACTGGAAAAATACAGATTTTATCATTATTGATAAACCAGGTTCTGGTGGATTGATGGGCTTTGAAGCTGAATCAAGAAGTAGGCCAGATGGATATACATTTGGGCTTATGTTTACTCCGCAAATTGTAGCGCATATTGTTGCAAAGAGAGCTTCTTATACTCTAAAAAGTTTTAAAATCATCGGAAATATAGCCGAAGATCCTGAAATCGTTGTAGTTCCAGCTCAAAGTAGTGTTAAAAATTTGGATCAATTAGTCAAATTGGCAAAATCAAAAAAAATTACAGCAGCAGTTAATGGTATAGGAAGTGATGACTTTCTTGCTGCAAAAAACTTTGAGAGTGCGACAGGTGTTAAATTTAATTTAATGCCAACAAAAGGCTCAACTGAAGAGAAAGCTGCAATTTTAGGAAATCACATAGAAGTTGCTTTTATGAATCTATCTCAAATGTTAGCTCAACACAAAGCAGGAAAAGCTAGAATTATAGCAATCATGTCCAAAAAAAGATCTGATGTAGCTATGGATATAAAAACTTCTGTCGAGCAGGGATATAATGTTCTTATGACTGCTACTAGGGGTATGTTAATAAGTTCAAAAGTAAAAAAAGATATAGCCACAAAGATTGAAGATTTATACACAAAAGTTGTAAATGATAAAGAGTTTCAGGCTAAATGTAAAAAAGCATACATATTCTTAAACCCTATGAACAGTAGTGAATATACAGCTTATTTAGAGCAATTACAAAAAGATACTCAAAAAGTATATGATGTATCACCTTGGTAAGAAAAGAGTATGAGTAAAAAATACATAGACATAGTCTTAAGCATATTTTTTATCATCCTTGCAGTGTTGCTATATCGCAGCACTGCAACTTTTCCAAAATCAGCTCTTTTTACGACAGCTGTATATATAAAATTTTTATCTTATATGCTTGGAATTGCCAGTTTTGCACAACTTATAATAGCTTTTTCATCTGATTCTTCTATAAAGGTTGTTTTTGCAAGAGATCCGAAAAAATTCTTTATACTTATATTATTCCTGATAATATATGTAT
>JALVAU010000456.1 GCA_027011025.1 Campylobacteraceae bacterium
AGCCTAATCGCTTTTTGGACTGCTTCCTCCTGTGATTCTATCTAAGAGGATTTTGGAAGTATAATAGCTAGGTAGATATATCTTAAGACTACCTCATCTTAAGATGAAATTATGAGGTTCGTTTTGTTTGAGCTTTGTTAGTTGTGCAAAAACAAAATTAAATTTTAACAACTATTTTAAGCATGTAGATGTCAAAAGTGGCTATTTTTGGACTCCGGTTCGATTCCGGACAACTCCACCATAATTGTTGAGGATTTTTGAATGAGAATTTTTATTTTGATATTTTTTACGATAGCCAATCTTTATGCAACTTTGCCGGATACGCAGATAGTAAAAAATCAACAAATACAGACTCTAGATGATTTTGAGGGCGAATTTGAAGTATCTGACAAAAATCACGCTAAAGAGATAGATCCACTATATGGATACAACAAGATGATGACAAATATTAACGATAAGTTTTATATACATATGCTAAATCCTGTAGCAAAAGCTTATAAGGGAGTATTGCCAAAACCTATAAGAAAGGGTATAGATAATTTTTTAGATAATTTGATGTATCCTATGAGACTTTTAAACAATCTTTTACAACTAAAATTTAAAAATTCATATCTTGAAACTCAAAGATTTTTATTAAATTCAACTATTGGAATAGCGGGTTTTATAGATGTTGCAAATGATAATTTTCACATAAAACAGCATCCCGAAGATTTTGGACAAACGCTGGGGTTTTATGGAATTGGTGATGGTTTTTATATAGTTTTACCTCTTCTTGGACCATCAAATCTAAGAGACAGTGTGGGGATTATAGCAGATAGCATTATAAATCCCTCGACTTACATGGAAAACAGGGGTTACAATCTATTTGACAATAGCACCGAGGCACTTGGTGTAACTATCGAAAAAACCATAAACTACAGCTCTTTGCATGTAGGTGAATATAAGAAACTAAAAAAAGATGCCATAGATTTATATCCCTTCTTAAAAAATATATATGAGCAGAGACGAAAAAAAGAGATATCGGAGTAAAATTATGAAATACTTAATCATCAGTCTATTTCTAGTAGCAAATCTTTTTGCCTTGCAAGAAAATCAAATCAAAAGCTATATGGATAAAAATATAAATTTGGTTGTAAATATTCTTAAAAAGAGTAGAGAAAACAATATAAGCAAAGAGATAGTTAGTCAAAAAATATTTAAGATATTTGATCCTGTTTTTAATTATAAACTTATGGCAAGACTCTCTCTTGGCAGAAAGATTTGGAAAACTCTTACTCAAAAACAAAAAGATGAATTTACTCAAAAATTTACAAAAAGGCTAAAAGCCTCATACAAAAGTAAGCTCGATATGTATAACGGACAAAAAATCACTGTCGAGGGCATACAAAAAGTCAAAAAAAATAGAATTCATCTGCTAAGTGAGATAAAAGATAAAAAACAAAAATACGATATAGTCTATAAATTTTACAAAGCAAAAAATAATCAATGGTTCATATATGATGTAAGCGTACTT
>JALVAU010000457.1 GCA_027011025.1 Campylobacteraceae bacterium
GGATAAATATGAAAAAAATATGAAAAAATATGAATTTAACCTTAGAAGATGCGAAAATGTAAAAGAAGCCGTGGATGGAGCAGATATCGTCACGACCATAACGGCTGATAAGAAAAACCAAACTATACTGACAAAAGAGATGATTCAAAAAGGTATGTTTATAAATGGAGTCGGTGGAGATTGCCCCGGTAAAACAGAGATGAGCAAAGATGTTGTAGAGATGAGCAGTGTTTTTGTAGAGTACCTACCTCAAACAAAGATAGAAGGAGAGATTCAGCAAGTAAGCGATAATTTTCCAACTACTGAGTTATTTGAAGTGATAAAAGGTCTCAAAAAGGGGCGAAAAAACGATGACGAAGTGACTCTTTTTGATTCTGTCGGTTTTGCGATAGAGGATTTTTCGGTACTGAAATTAGTCTATAAATTGGCTCAAAAATACAATATAGGAAAAGAGTTGGATTTGATTCCATCTATGCAAGACCCAAAAGATCTTTTTACCTCTTTTAAAGATTAGTAAACAATGTCAAATACAAAAATCAGACTCATAGAAGTTCCCTCAGATATCGCAGGAGCAAAAAGCGGTGCGAGTATGGGTATAAACGCTCTGAAACTCTCTAGTATGTATGATGGATCCAAATATTTTGAGGAGTTTCCATCTATTGTGATTGAAGATGAAAACAGAGCGATATACGATGGAACCAAATACAGGTGTGCTAAGTATATAGACAAAGTAAGCCTAGTTATTCAAAGAGTAGCAAATGAAGTAAAGAAGATTAAAGATGAGGATCTTTTTCCTATCATTATGGCAGGCGATCACTCTACATGCGCAGGTACTATGGCAGGACTCAAGATGGCTTATCCAAATGATCGCATAGGAGTAGTATATATAGATGCACACGCAGATTTTCACACACCTTTTACTTCACCATCAGGCAATCTTCATGGTATGCCTTTGGCGATTGCTACCGCAATAGATAACGATGAGATGAAAATCAACAAGCCAGATGAAGAAGAGCTTAAATATTGGGATAAACTAAAAAATTTGGCTAACGGCAAAAAAATGATAGATCCTGGCGATATAGTCTTTTGCTCTTTAAGAGATTATGAAGAAGCAGAAGATTTTATACTAAACAAATACAAAATCAAAAACTATACAACCAAAGAGATAACATATCTTGGCATAAAGAGTGTTGTAGAAAATATTTTTGAAAAATTATCTCACTGTGACCATATATATGTTTCATTTGATGTCGATAGTATAGACCCACTCTACATTCCCGGAACCGGTACACCATCACACGGTGGACTAAGTTTTGAGCAAGCGTTAGAGTTAAACATGGAACTCATAAAAAACTCAAAAGTATGCTGCTGGGAGAGCGCAGAGATAAACCCGATATTAGATAAACAAAATATTTCAGGTAAATACTCTTTTGAAATCCTAGATTCCATCACAAAAAGTTTGATAGAAAATTATTAGATAATTTACAGTACTTGCATCACTACTAAAAT
>JALVAU010000458.1 GCA_027011025.1 Campylobacteraceae bacterium
CAATTGTGAGCAAATTATACCACCCTTTGGGCAAAAAGATAAAGTATCATCTGGCTTCGTTAGATTTTTTCACCCAAGCTTCAAGCTAGGCTTTCAAAAATCTGCCTCGCATATGACACTTTCTCTTTTTGCTCAGATATGTGTTTAGTGTGTAAGGTCAGTTATAATACCAAAAAGGAGTAAAAATACTGATTAAAATAGTTGTGCAGGTGTTAATTTCCACCCCAATCCACCAAGAACCAAGATCTAATTCTTTAAACCAAAAAAGAGACTAAAACGATATGAAAAGATAGATAGGTTAATAAAAACATAGTAAAGATACTCTAGAGTCTATTGTAAGGTTATATCGGAAAATCTGCTTTTTGCATACCACAATATAAATAGAGCTGATACCCAGATGATACCTGCTATTCCCCACCAGTAGAAATTTAGAGGCATTTTGAAAAAAGCGAAAAGACTAAACAAAAAGATAGGAATGACAAGTTGCCTAAACAGACTCAAATATATGAGAAGTGCCGGCTGTTTTATGCCTTGCAATAGAGATATATTTATAAAAACCAACATATATGCATATAGAGCTGTTGCTGCTGCATAGAGATATCCAAGTCCTGCTTTTATAACCAAGGGGTCACTTGTAAATATCTTAAAGACAAACTCGCCACCGATATAGACTAATGCCATACCGATAAACCAAAGAATCAGTCCAATTTTTTGTGCATAAACAACAGTATCTTTTACTCTGCTATATAGTTTTGCGCCATTGTTTTGTGATACAAGCGCAAGAACTGCTACATTTATGCCAAGACTCGGCAACAAGATGATTTGCTCAACTCTAACCGCTATACCGTAAGCCGCTACAACATGCTTGCCAAAAGGTGATATGTAGTATGTGATGATAAACATCCCAAGTGCCATCAAGGACATATTAACAGTTGGCGGAAAACCCTGTTTTATGAAAGATTTTATAATTTGAATATCAAATACAAATGGTGGCATATCCTTTAAAAGGTAACTTTTTTTAAGATTGAAAAAGAGATACACCATCCCGAAAAATTCGATGATGATAGTCGCTAATGCTATCCCTTTGACGCCAAGTGGAGGAATGCCAAATCCACCTTTGACAAACCAATAATCAAGCAGCACATTGCAAAAAAATCCGACAATCAAAAAGTTTCTAAACACCTTGGTATTTCCTATCGAGTTTAGTATAGCATTTGAGAAAAAAGCGCCTACAAAAAAGACAGCTCCGAGTAAAATCACATCTATATACGAGAGCGCTTCTCGCAAATAAACTCCATTTGCGCCAAGAATTTGCATAAGATATGGAGATACTGTAAGACCTATAATCGTCAGACAGACCGCTAAAAGAATTGCTAAAAGAATCGTGTGATAAATAATCTGTTTTGCATATTTTATGTCTCTATTTCCAAGAGCATTACCGACAAGAGCCGTGACTCCCTGACTCATCCCGCCTGCTACTGCTATTATCACAAAAAATATAGAAAAAGTCAGTGAAAGAGAAGCCAATGCAGTAGTAGAGATATTCCCGGCAAAATAGGTATCGGTTACATTGAACATCGTATGAAAAAAATATCCTATACTAGATGGTATGGCGATGGACCTAAGATGCTTTTTTATATCGCCGCTTGTCAAGCTTGTTTCCATGTGATTATAGTCCTTGTCCAGCTGATATTGCTCCAAGGATTATAGCAGAAAAGATTAAAATTTAACTCCTTGTATCACTATATAAATATTTTGTTTTTTGAAGTTAATGTTTGTAAGTTTAAAAGTATCATATTTAAATATGATATAATTTTATAAATTATTAGGTTGCATTTATGAAAATATTGATTTTAATATGCCTTTTTTTTGTGACTGTTTTTGCAAATGAAAAAGTTTCCCTACAGCTTCAGTGGTTTGACCAGTTTCAATTTGCTGGATACTATATAGCAAAAGAGAAGGGGTATTACAGGGATGTTGGTCTTGATGTAGATATTAAGAAATACAAAGCCGGACTTGATGTTGCCAAAGAAGTGACAAGTGGTAGAGCAACCTTTGGAACAGGAAGAACATCTCTGCTTATTGATGAGAGCAAAAATAGTAATATCATCTTGATGTCTGCCATATTTCAATCTTCCCCATTGGTTTTAGTTACTAAAAAATCATCAAATATAAATATTATAGAAAATTTTAAGCACAAAAGAGCAATAGTGGCTGGCACAGAAGAGTCAGCCGGCACTTTTGCAATGCTCTCCTCTCACGGTATCTCTAGAAAAGATATGAACATACTTGAAAGTAAAAATAAACTGCAAGATTTTATAGATGGGAAGGCAGATATTATATCTGCATATACATCAAACCAAGTTCATCTCTTAAGACAAAAAGGGATAGATATAAATGTGTTTAACCCAAAAGACTATGGATTTGATTTTTATAGTGATCTGCTTTTTACAAGTAAAAAAGAGTATATTTCAAAGCCACAAGTGGTTATTAACTTCAAAAATGCGTCACTCAAAGGTTGGGAATATGCTTTTTCTCATATAGGCGAAACTGTAAAACTGATAGAAAAAAAATACAACTCACAGCATAAAACAGATGAACAACTTTTCTTTGAGGCATTAACCCTAAAGGAGCTAGCATATAAGGGTGCCGATAGGCTAGGAAGTATAGATAAAAATAAAATAAAACAGATATATGATATATATAAAATAATGGGTTTTATCAAAAAAGATATAGACTTAAATGATGTAATTTTAAAAGAAGATAAGTCAAAGATGCACCTAAATAAAAAAGAAAAATCTTGGATAAAAAAACATCCTGTTATTAAATATAGCGAAGTAAATTGGAAGCCATTGTCTATCATAAAAGACGGAAAGATGGGGGGAATATTTGGAGATTTTTTAGATTTGATTTCAAAAAAAACGGGTTTAAAATTTAGATATATACACTCTGATACATGGAGAGATGTTATAGAAAAATTTAAAAAACAAGAGATAGATATAATTCCCTCAAGCCCACAAATTTCAGACTTAGATTTAGGTTTGGTAAGCAAAGTCTATAAGACATATCCTATGGTTATAGTATCAGGCGATAAGTATAAATATATATCTAGTTTGGAAGATTTAACTAAGCAAACTATTGCTGTACCAAAATACTATACGAGTTATCTCTATTTAAGAAAAAATTATCCGCATATAAAGATAAAAGTAACAAAAGATATACCAGAGGCACTAACTTTGGTAGAAGAGGGTAAAGCCGATGCATTTGTTGGGCATATTGCAGCAGCTATATACTATATATCTACGCTTCACTTTACAAATTTGAAGATAGCCGGTACGACAAATTTTAAGTTTGAACATAGTTATCTTGTACAAAAAAAATACCCCGAACTATTATCAATCATAAACAAAGCATTTATGAGTATAACTTTGGAAGAGAGAGCTAAAATATATTCAAAATGGTCAAGTGTAACTGTAAAAGAGATGGATTACAGAACAATTTTTAAAATCTTAATTATCGGTTTTATACTATTTTTATTTCTTTTGTATAGAAATAAAAAATTGAAAAAATATAATGAAGAGACAAAAAAACTAAAAGAGCGTCTGGAATTAGCCCTTAAGGGCAACAATGAAGGGGTGTGGGATCGGGATTTGCAAAAGGATATTTTATATTTGTCTCCAAGATGGAAAGCCATACTTGGCTACAAAGATGAAGAATTAGAAAATGAAAGAGATAGTTGGAGAGTTCGGGTGCATCCTGATGATTTGCAAGGAGCGCTAAAAGATATAAAAGATCATTTGGAGGGAAAAACTGAATTTTATGAAAATGCGCATAGGATAAAACATAAAAATGGATATTGGATATGGGTTTTAGATAGAGGAAAAAAGATACTAGATGAGAATGGTAAAGCAGTTAGAATGATAGGAACCCATGCTGATATAACAGAAAAAAAAGAGTTGCAGTTGCGACTAGAGCGTCAAGAACAAATCATAGAGCAGATTCATGATTGTGTTATTTTGGCAGATTTGGATGGCTATATAATGAGTTGGAATAGAGGTGCAGAAGTTTTGCTTGGATACACAAAAGATGAAGCCATAGGTTGCCATATAGATATGTTTTATAAGGGTAGATATAGCAGTTTAGTAAAAAAAGTTGTAAAAATTCTAAGAAAAAAAGAGAAGTTGGATATGGAGTTGGAATTAGTTACAAAATTAGGGAAAAAGATATTTTCACAAAGTTCCATATCTGTTTTTAGGGATGAAAATGGACATATTAGTGGTATTGTAGGTTATATCAGAGATATTACTAGAAGAAAAGAGATAGAAAGCGAGCTAAAAAAACAAGAAGAGATACTGTGGCATCAAGCAAATTATGACCTTCTAACTGGATTGCCAAATAGATCTTTGTTTAAAGATAGGTTAGAGCATAGCATAGAAAATGGAAAGAGGCACGATGTAAAATTTGCACTTTTTTTTCTTGATCTAGATAGATTTAAACAGATAAATGACTCTTTAGGTCATGAAGTGGGTGATATGGTTCTAAAGAAGGTTGGTAGTCTAGTAAAATCCATATTACGCAAAGAGGATACTTTGGCAAGATTGGGTGGTGATGAATTTGTAATTGTTACAGGTAATATATCTAAAGTTGCGGATGTGGGACATTTGGCAGATAAAATTATAAATGCACTAAAAGAGCCAATTATTATAGATGGGCATAATTTGTATTTATCTGTTAGTATAGGAATTAGCTTGTTTCCAGATGACAGTAAGGATATGCGTAATCTTCTTAAGTTTGCAGATTCTGCTATGTATAAAGCAAAGGATGAAGGTAGAGATAATTATCAATTTTATTCACCGGATATGACTAAATTAGCTTTTGAGAGGGTTGCTATGGAGACACATCTTCGTTTAGCAATCAAAAATCAAGAATTTATAGTCTATTATCAACCGCAGTTTGATGCGCTAAGCGAAGAGATAGTTGGTGTTGAAGCACTTGTGAGGTGGGCTCACCCTACTATGGGCTTGATTGCACCATCAAGATTTATTCCTTTGGCAGAAGACACAGGAATGATAGCTGATATAGATAAGCTTGTGATGGAACAAGCTTTGAAACAGGTTGATAAGTGGCGTAAGCGTGGGCTGGATCCCGGAACTCTTGCCTTGAATTTATCCATTGGTCACTTAGGTAATAAGAATTTAATAAATTTTATACAAAAAAATATCTCCCTATATCAAATGGATGCCAAAAATTTAGAGCTTGAAGTAACAGAGAGTAAAGTTATGAAAAAACCAGAAGAGATGATTGCAAAATTAAAAATATTGAGTGATATGGGTATTAAAATAGCTATAGATGACTTTGGGACAGGTTATTCATCCCTATCTTATTTAAAAAGATTACCTATTGATATATTAAAAATTGATCAATCCTTTGTTAGGCATGTTCCACTAAGTGACGATGATTCTTCCATCGTTAGGTCAATTATAGCGCTTGGTCAAAGTTTAGATTTAACACTACTTGCAGAAGGGGTTGAAACACTAGAGCAGAAAAATTTTATGATTGAAAATGGTTGTAAGATTATACAAGGATATTACTTTAGCAAACCGTTAAACCATGCAGATATGGAAAAATTACTTTCTAACTGACCTTACGCACTAAACACATATCTGAGTGGTATAAGTTGCCATCAAGTGCTAGGCAGTAAGATGCAGGAGCTACTAGTAGCTTCAAATCTTAC
>JALVAU010000459.1 GCA_027011025.1 Campylobacteraceae bacterium
AATCAATATTTCTTATGTGGTGTATTTTAATGCTCTCTTCGTTAATGTCTCTCTTAGGCTTTATAAAAATTTCAAATTTTTGGGATGTAAGTATTTTGTTGCCCTTTAACTTAACTGCCCCGATAGAGAGAATTTCATCTTTTTTTGGATTTAAGCCGGTTGTTTCCGTGTCATAAACAACAATTTCATCATTTGTAGTCTCATCAAATAAAAAAGAAAACTTATCTTTTTTTAATTTTTTTCTATTTCTATTTCTAAGAAAACGATTTAGCATCAGCTTACCATATCGGTTTTAAAATGGTGTGCTATAAATTTTTTGAAATTGTTTACAATTTTAAAACTGTCTTTTAAAAGATCCAACTCTAATTTGTTTAGTTTGTTTATATGGATTATATTGCTATCAGATCCTTTATCAATTCCCAATTCACTTAATCTCTCTTTTAGCCTTAGGTTTATAAATGTATCAAAGGACTCTATCAGCTCACTTGCAAATCTCTCTTCAAATATACCTAGTTTTGTAAGTTCGTTTATTCTGTCTATCGTGTTTGTTTTCGTGATTTCATTTTCAAGAGATAAACTTCTTATCCCTTGTACTATTGGGAAAATTCCACCTTTTTTTATATCTAATTGATTATGGTCTGTTTTGAGATTTGAAAAGAGTCCAATGGGTGTCTCAAACAACAAAGATGCTTTTGCAAAATTTGCCATTATGATGTCTTTGCCTCGAATATTCTTAAAAATTTCCTTTTTTAAATTTTCTAGCAGTTGACAATTTCCTGCCACACAGACCGAGTCAAAAAATATGGCAAAATGCATATAATCATCTCCACTAGGAGCTTCTAGCCACCTTTGTATCTCCAATAGGAACTCCCTCTCTTTTTTTCTCCAATATGGATTTGATACCATTATATCTCCATCACATTTTGGAAATCCAAAATCAAGAAGAGTTTTATTGAGTTTTAGCATATATGGCTCAAACTCTTTTTCCTCTTCAAAATTATCAATAATAAGTGAGTTGTCTTGATCGGTTTTTAGTATCTGCTCTTTCCTGCCTTCACTACCCATAACTAAAAAAGCAGCTTTGTCTTGAAGATGTTTTGGCATTATCATCTCATAAAGTTTTGCATATACTTTTTCGTTTAATTCCGAAATGAGTTGCGATATATACTCAACCTTTGTACCCTTTACATGTAGCTTTTTGATGATATTTATAAAATCCAAGCTTGCATATTTTAACTCTTCTATGTTTTTAGCTTTTTTAATTTGTACAGAAACCAGATGTGAATGGTTTGCAAAATAGCTCAAGAGATCCAACTGTTCAAGTATTCCGAAAACTTTATCGTTTTTTATTACTACCAATCTTTTTATAGAATTTTTTGTCATCGATAGTAGTGCATTAGACAGATAATCATCATATTCTATTGTGATAACAGGATGAATTGTTATAGGACCTATGGGGGCAAATTTATCATAATTGTTAAAAAGAACATATTTTCTAATAGTGCTAT
>JALVAU010000460.1 GCA_027011025.1 Campylobacteraceae bacterium
AGATGCCGTTGGAGCAACCGTCGGAGTAAAAGGGGTAAGAATTAATGCTGTAAGTGAAGAACTTATAGGGGAAAATATAGACTGTATTGAATACACCAATATCCCTGAACTCTTTGTTTCAAGAACGATGAGTCCGGCGATTATTTCCCATGTTGAGATTGTAAAAAATGAAGAGGGGGAAAATGAAAAAGCCATTATTACCCTTCCTTCTGATCAAAAATCAAAAGCGATCGGTAAAAGCGGTATCAATATCCGTTTAGCTTCCATGCTTACGGGAATGCAGATAGAGCTTGTCGAAACAGACAGCGTTACCAATGAAAATGGAGAGATTGAAGAGAAAAAAGATGGTGTAGATGCACTAGAAGCACTCTTTAATTAATTTTCTATACTAATATTGAAAAAAGCCCTTATGCCCTGTTTGCATAGGGGTTAAGCCTTAGTAAAATTAGGTCCGCAAGCATATTTCCAAGCAGCGTTAAAAAAGCACTTATGATGAGTATCCCCATAATTACGGGATAATCTCTTGAGAGGGCACTCATATAAAAAAGTTGTCCCATCCCCTCAATAGAAAATATTGTCTCTAGTATAACACTCCCTCCAATCAGCCCCGGCAAAGACAAACCAAGCAGAGTCACAAGAGGAGGCATTAAATTCGGTAAAATATATATCTTCATCAACTCTCTATCTCTAATACCCCGAGATTTTGCAAAATAATAATAATCGCTTTTTAAAATTTCCAGCGTTAAAGAGCGCACATAGATTATCATACTGCCAAGCCCTACAAATATCATAACACCCACAGGTAAAATAAGATGCCATCCCATGTCGATATAATTCAAAAACCCCTCTTTAGGCTCAACTGAGTGTAAACCCGCAATAGGAAATATTCCCAATTTTAAAGAAAAAAGTATAATAAATAAAAGTGCTAAATAAAAAGAGGGCATAGAGAAAGATAAAAGTGAAAAGTTTTTTATTAAAGTATCTGTTTTTGTATTGTAAAAAAGTGCCGCTTTTATCCCTAAATACAATGAAAGAGCAAACACCACTATAAGAGCTATAAAATTCATAACCAATGTCACAGGAAGTCGTTTTAGTATCTCAGTACTAACATCCTCTCCCGTCACAAAAGAAATACCAAAATCCAGATGCAGCAGGTTCAATAACCAGTCTTTATACTGTATCCACAAAGGTTTATCCATCCCATAGACAGCTCGTAACTTTTCCAAAGCTTCCGGTGTCATATTTGGATTAAGTGCTCCTGCTGCAAAAAAGGAGTTTGGCGCTGCGTGTATAGCTAAAAAAGATATAAGCGATATAAGCAGAAGCATAAAAACAATATATAAAACTTTATTTATCATCTTTATACTCTAAATATGCATCCCTTAATCTTGCTAAATGATTTTTAACATATTTGCTTCCCAACCTGTCTCTATTAAGATAAGTCGAGGTAATTTCAAAATCAGGTGTTGGGATAAGGGCATTTGTGCCATTGAGGGGGTTAACAC
>JALVAU010000461.1 GCA_027011025.1 Campylobacteraceae bacterium
GATATAGTTTTTATTCTTGGTGCCTCTTTTATGGTAGGAAATTATATTCTTCCTGCATTTTTAAACAAGATAAAAGAGGAGATAAAAAATGATGTTATGCTTCAGATTGATGACTCAAACAAAATCACAGAAGAGCTAATAGATAGAAAAGTTGATTTTGCTATTTTAGAGCATCCTATTTTTAGAGATGATATTATCTTTAGAGAGTGGCTAGAAGATGAACTGTTTTTAGTCAGCAAGTCTCCTCTACCAAGATATATAAAACCAGAAGAACTTTATAACTATCACTGGATTTGCAGAGAAGAGAGTTCTCATACAAGGAAAATAGTACAAGAGGCATTTGATTCTATGGGTATTGATTGCAAATCTTTTGATTTAAGAAGCACAGTTTCAAGCTCAACTGCCGTAAAACAGATGATTTTAAAAACCCCTAATGAAGATATTCCAACAGTCTCCATAATCTCAAGACACATCATAAAAGATGAGCTCGAAAACGGTCAACTATACTATGCACGAATCAAGGGATTTAAACTTTCTCGTACTCTGTATATTGCATACCTCAAAGAGAAAAAACACGATGCTGTTATAGATACAATTATATCATTTTTAATGAATAAAAGACGACTGTAAATAGTTACTATTTTTTTAGTAGTTTTTGATTTTCTGGGTTTGAAAGTAGGGCTTCCATTGATTTTTTTATGCCTTTTTTCTGTTTTTTAAGTGTTTTTTTACCTGCCACTTGTATCGCTAGATTTATAAATATCGGTGTCTCTTCTATCAATATTTGCAAGATACTCATCAGCGGAACAGTAACAAGTGAGCCGTAATTATCAGCTCCAAATCCAGCTTCAAAACTCAAAAAATCTTCGTTTAACAAGGCGCTTTCATGCGTATATCCAGCTACTACAAACATGGTAATCTGCTTAAAAGTATCTGTTATTTCTACTGGAAGTTCTGGTTGAAAATTGATATCTGATACATTTGTTAGAATAGAAAAATTTATATTTTCAACCAATAAATACTCAATTATATCCTGTATATGATCCTCCATCATATTACAAAATTTTTCATTACTAAGTGTAGAAGTTAACACAAGACACCCCTTTGCTTAAAAATTAAAAAGCATTATAACAAATTTTGCTAATTTTAACTAATCAATTTTTCTAATACAGCCATCCTCACGGCTACTCCATTTTTTACCTGTTCTAGCACTTTGCATCTTGGGTCTTCCATCATCACATCATCTATATCTACATTTCTATGAACGGGTCCCGGATGCAAAAGGAGTATATCTCGCTCACCCATCAGTTCAAGCGTGATACAAAAATCCTCTGCATAATCTTTCAGTGAAGCATAAATCTGATTTGCATGCCTTTCGGTTTGAGTTCTTAAACTCATGATGATATCTACATCATCTATGATTTCCTTAATACTGTGAGATATTCTCATATCTGTTTTTGGTAAAAAATGAGGTGGAGCCACCAAAACAACTTCCAAACCAGCCCTACTCAAAAGTTCTATATTACTATTTGCAACACGAGAATTTTTTATATCACCGATGATTGCTATTTTTTTACCTTTTATATCGCCTTTAAAATGCTGCTTAATTGTGAAAAGATCTAACAGTGCTTGCGTAGGATGAGCATGTGATCCATCTCCTCCATTTATCAAAGGGCATTTTACATGTTTTGACAAGATGTGTGGTACTCCGGCTCTTTTGTGTCGCACAACGATCGCATCAGGTCCCATGGCATCAAGGTTTGCTGCTGTATCAAGAAGTGTTTCGCCCTTGCTTGATGAGCTGTGTGAGACATCTAGGCTTACGACATTTGCACCTAGTCTTTTTGCTGCTATCTCAAAGCTGCTTCTTGTTCTAGTGGAATTTTCAAAAAAGATGGTGATAATCATACGACCTCTTAATATATCTCTTTGTTGATTATCTAAAAAAATCTCTGCCCGCTCATATAATTTATCTATCTCCGAAAGAGAAAAATCTCTCGTATTTATAAGGTGTTTCAAAATACTTCCTATCTATTTTTAACATTTTATCTAATTTTCTTTTTAACTGACCTTACGAACTATAATGAACAAAGCTCGTTATAGTGGCAGGGACTAAAGTCCCTACACCCCCCCTAAAGCTTGCGAAAAGTAGGACTTTTCGAGAAAAAAGTGTGTAAAACAGTTTTAAAGAGTTTTGCAAGATATATTTTTATCAAGTAACACTTCTCCCATATCCTCTCCCCACTCTTGTAAAAGATGAAAGATGGGTATCAATTTTGAACCGTTTTTGGTTATGGAATACTCAACTTTTGGTGGAACCACGGCATAAACTTTTCTGGTTATAAGCTTATCCTCTTCAAGCGCCCTTAGAGTTTGAGTTAGCATCTTTTGGGTGATTTTTCCAAGGTGTTTTTTTAACTCTCCGTATCTAAGCGTCTCTTGACTCAAATACCAAAGTATCAAAGCTTTCCATTTTCCGCTTATCAAATCAATAGCAAGCAAAAACGGACATTCATACTCTTTTGCCTTATAAATTATGTGCATTAGTACCCTTTTTGTATGTATATAACATTTTATATAGTACTTGACATTATAGCATACATAGGATACTATTTCAATAAAAAAGGAGATCAGATGAGTGAAAAAGATATGTTTTCTAAAGCGATTAACTTTAGACATGCTTGTAAAGTATTTGACGAAAACAAAAAAATAAGTGATGAAGATATAAGATATATACTCGAAGCAGGAAGGTTATCTCCCTCTGCTTTTGGTATGGAGGGCTGGAAATTTTTGGTAATCACAAATCAAAATTTAAAAGAAGAGATGAGACCATTTTGCTGGAATCAGACACAAATCACAACCTGTTCGCATCTGGTCATTATCCTAGGAGCTATAAACTCACTGAAGCTTGAAAGTGGAATTCCTCAAAAAAGATTTCAAAGACGGGATTTACCAGGTGAGAGAATTGAGCAATATATCGGAGTGTATAAAAACTACATAGATGCGATAGGAGATGATAAAGATATATTTGCATGGAGTTCAAAGCAGACCTATATAGCAGCTGCAAATATGATGGATGCTGCTGCTGTTTTAGAGATAGATTCTTGCCCAATAGAAGGTTTTGAAAAGAGAAAAATAGATGAACTTTTAAATCTGGATACAAACGAGTTTCAAACATCTCTCATACTACCGTTTGGATACAGAGTAAAACCTCAACCCGAAAAAATCAGAAGAAATTTCGACGAAGTAGTGGAGTTTATACGATGAAAACTACACTATGGAGAAGATTTGGTAACATTTTATTAACAGTATCTATGATATAATTTATAAAATACTTTAATAAGGAGTGAATTATGAAAAAATCTTTTGCACTAATATGCTCTATTGCACTAAGTACCTCTTTATTTGCCGATACCATATCTTATAACGACACAGTAAGAGTTATCAAGAGCTCACCCGAATACAGAACCGTTACTACTAGAACTCCGTATCAAGAGTGTTGGGACGAACAAGTCCCTGTTAGTTCAAACGGTAATACTGCAAATGACAATATAGGCGCTTTGATAGGCGGAGTTGCCGGCGGAATTTTGGGACATCAAGTCGGTGGTGGAAGTGGAAAAACCGCTGCTACTGTCGGTGGTGCGATCATCGGAACACTTGTTGGCAAAAATCTATCTCAAAATCAAAATCAAAATTACAACGAACCAACATACAGAAATCAGAGAAAATGTGTCACCAAATATGAAGAGAGATCGAGTGAAAAATTTATAGGATATAAAAATATAGCAAACTATAGAGGCAAAACCATAGTAAAATACAGCGACAGACCACTTCACAGGATAAGATTACATATCACTGTAGAGTATTAAAAATCTATCTAGAATCTCCTCTAAATCATCTTGGAGAGTTAAAATCCTGCCAAATCTATCTTTATAGTATGGCAGGGTTGTTTTTATAAAATCTTCATTATCCCTAATATTTACACACCACTCATACTCTACATGTAGAGATTCTAATAATCTAAGATTTAACAAAGTATCATTTATGCAACCTAATTTTGAATGAGTCACAAGTAAAATCTTTGCATCAAACTCTTTTGCCAAGTTGTACATGTAAAGCTCTTTTTCGATTGGCACCATCAAACCTCCAGCTCCCTCAATAAGCACTATATCACTCACTTTTGCTACTTTTTGATATGCCATATATATGGTTTTTAGAGATATTTGTTTATCTCCTTTAGATACATACGGAGCTGCAGGCAGAGGATATTGCACCGGTACGATATCTTTACATATGAAGTTTTTTAGTTCAGGATTTGTCTTTTTGGCAGCATCAAGCAAAACTCTTCCATCAAGCGGATATTCAATCACTCCCGTCTCTATCGGTTTCAAAACACCTACTCGCAAACCTCTTTGTCCTAAACTCTCTATGAGCTTTATGGTTGCATAAGTTTTACCGATGTCCGTATTTGTCGCTGTTATAAAAATAGGTCTGTATTTCATCTTTTTTAATTTATATCTTCTATGTATCTATTTTTTGCCTCATCACTTAAAAATGAAGCCTTAAAAGAATTGATAGCTAAAGTCTTGATATCATCTTCATTTAAATTTAAACTTTTAGCAACTGCTTCATAGTTTTCATTTAGATATCCGCCAAAATATGCCGGATCATCAGAATTAATCGTCACTAAAATACCAAAATCAAGCAATTTTTTTAGATTATAGTTTTTCAAATCATCCACAACTTTTAATTTCAAATTTGAAAGTGGGCACATAGTAAGAGGAATTTGTTCATCTCTTAGCCTTTTCATCAACTCTATATCTTCATCACATCTTACACCATGATCTATCCTACTTACATGTAGTAGATCAAGAGCCTCTTTGATATATGAAGCATCACCCTCTTCTCCTGCGTGTGCTACACACTCATAACCTGCATTTTTTGCCATTTGAAAAACTTTTTGAAATTTAGACGGGGGATTTCCAAGCTCACTAGAGTCTAATCCTACCCCTTTTATAAAGTATTTATAAGGCAGAGACTCTTTTAGTGTTTTTATCGCCTCCTCTTCGCTCAAATGCCTTAAAAACGACATAATCAAAAATGAAGATATACCTAATTTTTTCTCTGCATCGTTTAAGGCTTCAACTATACCCTCAACTACATCTCCAAAAGCAATGCCCCTACTAGTATGAGTTTGGGGGTCAAAAAATATCTCTGCATGAACAATATTTTCCTCTTTACACTTCACAAGATATGCCCAAGTCAAATCATAAAAATCTCTCTTTTCCACCAATACACTCGCCCCTGCATAGTATATATCCAAAAAAGGTTGTAAAGAGTCAAATTCATAAGCCTTTTTTACCTCATCCACAGTTTCATATGGTATCTTTATGCTATTTTTCTTAGCAAGCCTAAACATCAACTGGGGCTCAAGTGTCCCTTCTATATGTAGATGTAGCTCTGCCTTCGGTAGGTTTTGTATTAGATTTTTCATTTTAGACTCCTGTAATTATATAACTGACCTTACCCACTAAACACATATCTGAGTGGTATAAGTTGCCATCAAGTGCTAGGCAGTAAGATGCAGGAGCTACTAGTAGCTTCAAATCTTACTAACGACGCAATTGTGAGCAAATTATACCACTCTTTGGGCAAAAAGATAAAGTATCATCTGGCTTCGTTAGATTTTTTCACCCAAGCTTTGGCTAGGCTTTCAAA
>JALVAU010000462.1 GCA_027011025.1 Campylobacteraceae bacterium
TGATGCCCATGCAGCTGTGATACCTCTACTTGTTCCGGCAGCATCGCCTATGATATAGTATCCATCTTTAACCATAAAATTATCATCTATGAATTTGGGCTTATTTGAGTATGTTTTGATTTCAGGATAGTATAAGATTGTTGAGGGATGTAGTACCCCGGGTATGATAGTATCAAGCATCTTTAAAGATTTCCATATATCCCTTAGAATTTTTGAAGGCATGCTAAGAGATAAGTCAGCTGCAACTGCACTCTTAAGTGTTGGTTTAAAATCATATAAATCACTATTAAAAGTCTCTTTTTTACTTCTTGAGCCCAGTCTGAAATCTCCCACTCTTTGCATTATAACAGAGCCACCACTTAGTTGCATAACCATCTGTCCAAGTATCTTTCCAAATTGTTGCCCGCTAACTACCGGTTCGGTTAGTCTTATTGTTTTTAGAAGTGCAAAATTAACCAGACCATTTGGCTTGTTCTCTTTTGAAAGAGAGTGGCCATTTATAGAGTAGTATCCTTTGTATTTTTCTCTTACTATGTGAGCACAGCCAGAATTTGTACAAAATGTTCTAACTTTGTTTGGAAAGAGTATTTTAGGGTCATAATAGTCTTTTACTATGGGATAGTGCTCTTCTTTTGTCTCTACCCTTATACCTATATCTACTATATTATCATGATAGCCTACATGTAGAGTATCTAACTGGTTTTGAAGCCAATCATAATCAGCACGCCCAGGAGCTAATATAATACTCTCAAATGATATCTTTAGACCATTTGAGAGTATTATCTCCTTTTTGTCTTCTAGTATCTCTTTTGCTTCATTTTCTAGAGCCACCTCTACGCGTAGAGCTTGTAGCTTGTCTATCAAAGAGGATATAAGTTGCGAGGATTTATCTGTTCCCACATGTGATTGGTCTATGGAGAGTATTTCCACCCCTATTTTCTTTGCTCTTGTGGCGTATTTTTCAATATTGTATCTTTTTTCTATTTTTGGCTTAAGGTGTAATTTTACCTCTTCAAGTAGTCTGTTTGCATCCTCTTTATTCCAGTGTTCTAGTGGAAAACCAACAGGAAATGTATAGTTTTGTTTACAATCGTTTCGTAGGCCACCGGAGCTAATCTTCTTCTTTTCAATAAGTAGAATTGATTTATCCGAATTTTGAGCTAGTTTGAAAGCAGCGCCTAATCCAGCCGGTCCCGAACCAACGATAATGACATCATAATGTGATTTTTTAATTATATTTTTCATAGACTTTAGTATAGCACAAAATTTATTTGTATAACATTATAATTTTGTTAGTTATTTATATTAAAATGATTGGATAATTCCTAAAGCTTTTCCTAGTATCTCGACTTCGTTAAAATTTAATATTTCTGTATTGTAATCTGAATTTTCTGAGATCAGTTTTAATTTTCCATTTGCCGTTATATTGAGTTTTTTGACAAGTGTGCCACCGGGAGTTTGCAATACATAAATCTCATTTTTATCTTTTATTGGTATTGTTTGACTTCTGTCTATAAACAATATCGAACCATCTTTGATGATTGGCTCCATAGAGTCGCCCAATACATTTATGGCTTCTATGCTCTTTAGTCTCTGTTTTCCTCCTAGTGTATTAGCTAACTCCTCATCGATAGTCAGTAGTTCATACTCTTCGTTGTGATTTATTGCTCCCCATCCAGCAGAGGTGTTTATCTGTTTAAAATATTTTATCGTTATGAGTTTATCAGTTGATTTTACCAATGAATCAGGAAATTGATCAAACAATATATAGTTGATGACTATACCCTCTTTGGCGCAAAATTCTACGATTGCCCTAAGAGGTATGCTGTTAGATTTTTTTGATCTAGAAAAATGTTCCTTTGAAATGTCAAGTTCTTTAGCAATATCGCTATCAAATATCTTTTTATTATATTTTTGTTGCATATGAAATCTTATCTTCTCTATTGCACCAGTAAAGTTCATTCCCTCTCCTAAAAATTGATATATTTATCAATTAGTTTGATTATTATATCAAAAAATTAGATAATAATTAAATAAAATTTAGGAGTAACTATGAAAATTCATCTTGATTTAGACTGTTTTTTTGCTAGTTGTGAAAGAGTCTTGGATTCTTCTTTGTGTGGTAAGCCTATAGCAGTTGGCGGTAGAAGTGATGAGGGTATATTTGATAAAAATTTTACTGCTAGAAGAGTCTATGATAAAAACAGTGGTGCTTTTGTTCAAAATATTTTTTATCAAGACAAGATGAAAAGAGATGAGAATTTTGACTCGTATTTCATAGATAATGATAGAGGCAAAATCAAAATAAGGGGAATAATAACAACATCTTCTTATGAGGCAAGAGCCTTTGGATTGAAAACGGGTATGAGTATCGCAGAGTCTTTGCGGCTTTGTCCACATCTCGTGGTGCTAAGACCGAATCATCTGTTATATCATGAGTTCTCCCATAAACTCTATGAATTTCTAAAACTAAAAATTCCTATCATAGAGCAGTACAGTATAGATGAATTTTTTGGAGATCTTAGTGGTTGGGTTAAGGATGAGGATCTCTTCAAATATTGCGATGATTTAAAGGGTGAGATATATGATGTTTTTGGCTTGCCTGTGAGCATAGGAATAGCAAATTCAAAATGGGCAGCGAAATTAGTAACAAATAGTGCTAAACCTTTTGGAGTAAAAGAGGTTAAAGATGAGGAGTGGCTAGAGTTTATCAAAGGTATGCCTATAGAGAAATTTCCAGGGATAGCAAAAAGATATGCAAAAAGATTAAGAAACAGAGGGATAGAAAATTTAGATGAAATTAAAAATGCAAAAAGACTCTTTTACTCATGGAAAAAACCAGGAATTATGCTATATAATAGAGTTGTAAATATTGACAATGAAGCTATTGTGCCATCACATCCACGCAAATCTATCGGCATAAGTCGAACTTTTGATCCTATAAAAGAGAGGAATGAGATAAAAAGAAGGGTAATTGTATTAGCTAGAAATTTATCTTATACTATCAATAGGTTGAAGCTAAATCCAACCTCCTATTTTTTAAAGATAAGATACCAGGATTTTCAAAAGCAAAAATTTAGTATAACAATAGCTAGGTATTTCAATGAAAGCTTCTTTAAGAACTTGATAACTAAAATATTTATGAAAATAGATATATATAAGGCTTGTAATATAGTGTATATAGGTATTCGTGTGAGTAATTTTATGGAGTATAAATACAAATCTTTTGATTTGCTAACCTATAATAAAGATACGAAACTAAAAAGATTAGGAAATTGCGTTGATCTACTAAGAGATAAATATGGCATAGATATAGTTAAAAATGCAAGCGAGATTTAGCCTAGAGATTTTATTGTTTTAATCTCTAGGCTGTTTAGGAGGTTTAACTAATCGTCATGTGAACTTATGTATGCATGTATTGCTTTTGCTGCATTTTTTCCTTCACCTAGTGCTTTTATGACTGTGGCAGCTCCACTTGCTGCATCACCACCCGCAAAGGTTCCTTCTACGCTTGTCATGTGGTTTTCATCTACTATAATTACTCCATTCTTATCTCTTTTGATTTCTGGAGCACGATCTAAGAAGAGTCTATTTGGTACAGTTCCTAGTGCCTCGATAACTGTATCTATTCCCATATAAAAATTGCTACCTTTTATCGGAGTAGGGCGTAACTTGCCTTTTTTGTCTTCTATAAGCTCCATTTTAACCAATTCCATATAGTCGATAAAGCCCTCATCGTTTCCATGAAATCTTATAGGATTTACTAACTCATGAAATATAACTCCCTCTTCAAGTGCATGGTGTAACTCTTCTGCACGGGCAGGAGCATACTCTTTGGTTCTTCTGTATATGATATGAACTTCTTCGGCACCTAGCCTAAGGGCAGTTCTAGCCGCATCCATAGCAACATTACCCGCACCTAGTACGGCTACTTTTTTGCCTACATCTATAGGGGTATCCCACTCTGGAAACTTATATGCTTTCATAAGGTTTGCGCGGATTAAAAACTCATTTGATGAGTAAACGCCATCAAGTGGATTTTCTCCTGCGATTCCCATAAATTTTGGTGCACCTGCGCCCATCGCTAGAAATACTGCATCATTTTGAGAAACCAATTCATAGTAGTATATATTTTGACCAACTGTGTGGTTCAGTTCTATTTTTACACCCATAGCTTCTAATTTCTTAACTTCATCGTCAACTATATCTTTAGGAAGTCTAAACTCAGGAATACCATACTGTAAAACACCTCCGGCTTTATGAAGTGTTTCATATATAGTTACTGCATATCCATATTTTCTACACTCTGCTGCACAAGCAAGTCCAGCTGGTCCGGAGCCTACTATGGCTATATGTTTATCTTCATTGTTTGCTAAGGCTTCGGCTACTTCTACTTGATGTTTTGCTCCCCAGTCTGCGATAAATGCTTCTAGCTTTCCTATCGCGATAGGTTCGTCAAATTTTTTCAAGATACAATCACCCTCACACTGTTTCTCTTGAGGACAAACTCTTCCTGAGCAAGCAGGAAAGGAGTTATCCTCTTTTACTAACAGATAAGCTTCTTTAAATTTTCTTTGAGCTATCAAAAGATTCATCTCTTTGATGCCTATATTGACTGGACAGGCAGGTTCGCATTTTGGTTTTTTGCACTGAATGCATCTTGCTGCTTCTTCTACTGCTTCATCCTCTGTGTAGCCATAAGGAACAGATTTAAAATTTTTGATTCGTTGCAATGGAGGTTGCTCTCCCATCGGAACTCTAGGTTTTATTTTTGGCATTGTCCACATCCTCCTTTATGAGCTTCATAATATTCGTTGGCTTTTCTCTCCTCTTTTTTAAACATGCCATATCTTTTCATGGCTCTAGTCCAATTAATTTTTCTGCTATCAAACATAGGACCGTCTATACAAGAAAGTTTCATCTCTCCATCTATATAAACCCTGCAAGATCCGCACATTCCTGAACCGTCAACCATCATTTGCCTTGTTGTAAAGAGGTTGTCTATGTTGTTGATTGCTAAAACTGTCGAGACTGCTTTCATAGTAGGAAGCTTTCCTCCTCCAAATACATAGTCGACTTTCACACCGTTGTCTAGCAATCTTTTTAGAGTTACAAGGTAGCTACCATGATCCCCAAAAGTACCATCTTCTGTAGTGATAAAATGTCTATCGGCAAGTTTCTTTGTAAGAAACTCATCAGGATATATCTCTTTTTTGCTAGGAAATGTTTGAATGGATATGATATTATTGCCTTCTATTTTGCCTAGGGCATCACATATCGCATAATTTTCAGCATGTCCGCAGACTGCATCAGAGACTACAACTACGGTTCCGTATGCTTTCTCTTCTATCCCATTGCCTAAAGGCCCTATGACATTTTCAAAACTTGTCATTCCATCTCTTAGCTCTTTAGATGTTTTTCCAAGTTTTCTAATAAACATACTGATTTTTCCGTCATCGACTTTCATGACAGACATAGGGATTCTCTCCCCCTCTTTTTTCGTCATAAGCATCACAAACTGCCCCGGATGAAATCTTTCGGCAACTTCAGGTGCTTCAACATCAACCAAATAATCAATGGAATCCAAATCCATCATCCTTGTTATTTTAAATGACACTACTACCCTCCTAGATAATATAATTTGTCCAATAGTAAGATAAAAAAAATCATAAGTATAGTAAAATACATATCTTGTACATAATAATAATT
>JALVAU010000463.1 GCA_027011025.1 Campylobacteraceae bacterium
TATGATCCAAACTCTGTTCCAAGAAGTGAGCAGAGTGTGGAAGAGAAGAAAACAGGTCAGGTACCAAGTCCTGTAGGAGGAGTACCCGGAGCTATTAGCAACATAGGACCAACAAAAGGTTTAGGTAGTCAGAAAAGTGCTCAAAAATATCAAAAGAGTTCAACCACCACAAATTATGAAATATCAAAAAAAGTTGTAAATACAAAAAATGCTTTCGCAACAATCAAAAAAATAAGTACAGCAGTGGTGATTGACGGGAACTATAAGTACCAAAAAGACGGAAATGGTAAAACAGGCAAAGAGTTAACATATGCGCCACTAAAAAAAGAACAATTAGCACAAATAGACAATATAGTGAAACAGACTGTGGGTTACAGCAAAGCAAGAGGAGATGAAGTGACTGTGAGTAATTTGGAATTTAAGCCACTTACAAAAGTTAGCAAAAAATCTGCCACAAAAACTTTTATTGACGATATATCTTTTTATATATCACCAATTTTACCTTTGCTTAAATACATAATAGTTTTTATTCTTCTTTTTGTGTTTTATAAAAAAGTTATCTCCCCTTTTACGACTCAAATGCTAGAACAGCAGATTGAAGAGGTTGATGAGGATGACAGAGCAAAAGTTTTAGATGAAGAGGAGAATGCTGAAGATACTTTGGAAAAATTTAAAAAAGCAAGACAAAAAGTAGAAGAGCAGTTGGGTATAGGTGATGACTTCAATGAAGAGTCTCTGAAATATGATGTTTTGTTAGAAAAGTTAAGAAATTTATCCGATCAAAAAAGTGAAGAGGTTGCTGGTCTATTGCAGGGATTGATAAAAAATGCAAATGATTTTGAGGCAGCAAATACAGGAAGAGAGATTTAATGAAGCTAAGTGAAGATCAAAAAAACCAGTATAATGAATTAAGTATGCCGGAAAAAGTTGCAATTTTACTTATCCAACTAGGCGAAGATATAACAACAAATCTCTTTTCTCACATGGAAATAGATACGGTTACGGAGATATCTAAGTACATAGCAACCGCAAAAAATATTGATAAACAGGTTGCAAATGCAATTCTTGAGGAGTTTTATGCGCTCTTACAATCAAATCAATACATAAGAAGCGGTGGTATGGAGTATGCAAAAGAGATTTTATATAGAACTTTTGGCATGGAAGCTGCTCAAAAGATATTGGAGAAGTTATCTAAAAATATGGAAACATCACAAAATTTTGGTTATTTGGAGCAGATAAAGCCACAACAACTTGCAGATTTTATCATAAATGAACATCCGCAAACAGTTGCCCTAATTTTGGCTCATATGGACCCTACTGCTGCTGCTGAAACTCTCTCCTTCTTCCCTGATGAATTAAGAAGTGAAGTAACAATAAGGATGGCAAATTTAGGTGAGATTTCACCTTCTGTTGTTAAAAGAGTATCGACTGTACTTGAAAATAAACTAGAATCTCTCACTTCTTACAAAGTAGAAGTTGGTGGACCAAGAGCAGTAGCTGAAATATTAAATAGACTAGGACAGAAGGCTTCTAAGACTACTATCTCATTTATAGAACAGACTGATGAGAAATTAGCCTCAGTTATCAAAGATATGATGTTCACTTTTGAAGATATTATGAAATTAGACAATACGGGCATAAGAGAGATTTTAAAAGTAGCCGATAAAAAAGATTTGATGGTAGCACTCAAAGGCTCGGGCGAGGATTTAAAAGAAAAATTTATGAGCAGTATGTCCCAAAGAGCACAAGAGGCATTTAATGAAGAGATGGGATTTTTAGGGGCTGTGAGAGTAAAAGATGTTGAGGAAGCACAAAGAAAAATAGTTGAAGAAGTTCAAAAGCTTGCAGAGCAAGGGGTTCTTCAGATTGGCGAAGCCGAAGAGATGATAGAGTAAAGGAATCTTTGGTATGGATAATATTATAGAACAAGATAAATTAGGAAGGCATACGGTTCAAAGGTACAGATTTAAGGTATTGGGCTCTATGACAACTGATGATATGCAAACAGAAGATGAGATTCAAGAAATCCCTCTCGTAGAAAAGAAAAGTGTAAAAAAAGATGATAAAGTAGATGATAGCCAAAATAAGTTTGTTGAAGAACTGCTTAAAAAGAGTGATACACTATCTACAAATATCATAAAATTACAAATGCAAATAGAGAAGCAAGAGAGTGAGTTTGAAAATAGATTAAAAGAGAGTATTGCAAGAGAGAAAGAGATAGCATTTGATGAGGGGTACTCTAAGGCTAAATCTGAATTGGAGTCAAGTTTCAGTGAAAAATCCATAAACTATATAGAGTCTGCAAAGAAACTAAGTCAAAAAGCTGAAGAGTTTGATAAGTTTTTAAAAAATCTTGAAAAAAACTTACTAGATACTTCCTTGGAAGTGGCAAGAGAAGTGATAAAAAAGGAGATAGAGATTTCTAGCTCAAAGGTTGCTGAGGCCCTTGCAAAAGAGTTAATAGACGATTTGAAAGATGCCAACAAAATTACTCTAAAAGTAAATCCAAAGGACTTTGATGCCTTGCAAAAAGTTTTTGCTAACAGTGCCAAAATAGATGTAGAAGCAGATAGTGCTATATCTCTTGGAGGGGTTGTTTTGCTTAGTGAAAAAGGAAATTTAGATGGAAATTTATCTTCAAGGCTGGAAAAAGTAAAATATCTATTGCAGAGTGAAGTTGAATCATAAATTTTTTGATAAGATAATTCAGGATAAAAATGGAAATTAAAAACAAAAATATACAAGAATTAAAAGATTTATGTGTATCTCTAAGAGATAAAATCATAAAAATTGTTAGTAAAAACGGTGGACACTTAAGCAGTAATGTAGGCGCTGTCGAATTAATAGTGGCTATGCACTATGTTTTTGACAGCAAAAAAGATCCATTTATATTTGATGTAAGTCATCAGTCTTATGCGCACAAATTATTGACTGACAGATGGGATAGCTTTGATACATTAAGAGAGTTTGATGGTCTTAGCGGATATACAAAGCCTAGTGAGTCAGATGCCGATTATTTTATCGCCGGTCATAGTTCTACCTCTATATCATTAGCAGTTGGTGCGGCCAAAGCTATAAAACTAAAAAATGAGAGTGATAAGAGAACCCCAGTCGCATTGATAGGTGATGGCTCTATGAGTGCCGGGATGGTTTATGAAGCATTAAATGAGTTAGGATTTAGAAAGTATCCAGTAGTCATCATACTTAATGACAACAAGATGAGTATATCTAAGCCAATCGGAGCAATATCTAGTTTTCTTTCACATGCAATGGCGGGTAATTTTTATCAAAAGATGAAGAGAACAACAGAACAAATTTTAGAATACCTTCCCGAGAGTGCTACTTATATGGCAAAAAGATTTGAAGAAGGATTTAAGCTAATAACCCCGGGTATCTTATTTGAAGAGCTTGGAATTGACTATATAGGACCGATAGACGGACACAACCTAGAGAGCCTGATTACTGTTTTTGAAACCGCGAAATCTCTAAAAAAACCTGTGATTATACATACTCAAACCCTAAAAGGAAAAGGGTACGAAAAAGCAGAAGGTTACTATGAAAATTGGCATGGTGTAGGACCTTTTGATATAGCTAGCGGTAAATCTCTAAAAAAAAGCAATGCCAAGAGCGCAACTGTGATGTATAGTGAAGCACTTTTGGATTTAGCAAACAGATATGAAAATATTGTAGGGGTTACAGCTGCTATGCCTAGCGGAACAGGCATGGATAGATTGATAGATGCCTATCCTGATCGCTTCTGGGATGTAGCGATTGCTGAACAACATGCTGTTACCTCGATGTGTGCTATGGCGAAAGAGGGCTTTAAGCCATTTGTTACTATATATTCTACTTTTTTGCAAAGAGCTTATGACCAGGTGATACATGATGCCTGTATTATGAATTTAAGTGTAGTGTTTGCAATGGATAGAGCTGGAATTGTAGGAGAGGATGGAGAGACGCATCAAGGAGCATTTGACATATCATATCTAAGTGCCATACCAAACATGACACTACTTGCTCCAAGAGATGAAAAAAGTATGCATAAAGCTTTAGAGTACGCATATAAACATATTGGACCAATAGCCATAAGATATCCAAGAGGAGCATTCGTGGAGTCTTTGGTGGAGGGAGACGAAGCATTTGAGTATGGAAAGGCAGAAATACTCACAGAAGAAGATGATGCAAAAATCCTAATGCTCGGATATGGAAATGGCGTAGGAAGAGCTATGCAAACAGCACTTTTGCTGAAAAATGATGATATAAATTCTTGCGTAGTTGACTTAAAATTTGCTAAACCACTAGACGAAGAACTTCTTGTAAACCTAGCAAAAAAATACAAAAAATGGTTTGTTTTCAGTGATAGTGCAAAATATGGTGGTATAGGCTCATTATTAGGATTGCTCAAAGAAAAATATTTACTACATGTAGAGATCGAAAGTTTTGAATATGAAGATGAATTTATCAGACACGGAAATACAAAGCTAGTAGAAGAGTCTATGGGATTGCTTCCTGCGCAATTAGCACAAAGGATAGTTAAAAGGCTCTAAGGAGAGCCTTTTATAAAGAATTATAATTCTTCAGAATGCTTTGCTAGATAGTCAGCAACACCTTCGGTTGAAGCTTTCATACCTTCATCGCCTTTATTCCATCCTGCTGGACAAACTTCACCGTATTCGTTTGTGAAAAGCATGGCATCTACCATTCTAAGCATTTCATCAACATTTCTGCCAAGTGGCAAGTCATTGATAACAGCATGTCTAACAGTTCCATCTATTCCTATTAGAAATGAGCCTCTTAGTGCAACACTTTCATTTAGTAAAACATCAAAATCTCTTGATATTTGCTTGGTTAAATCTGCTACTAGTGGAAATTTAATTCTGCCAATTCCACCTTCTTCTACTGGAGTTTCTCTCCATGCAAAATGTGAAAATTGACTATCAACTGAAACACCAATTACATTGATACCTCTACTTTTAAACTCTTCAATTCTGTGAGAGAAAGCAATGATTTCACTAGGGCATACAAATGTAAAATCTAATGGATAGAAAAATAGGACAGTTCCCATCTCTCCAAAGTTTTCATAAAGATTAAAATCCTCTACTATTGATCCGTCTTCTAATACTGCTGTTGCAGTAAAATCTGGTGCTTTGTTTGTAACTAACATATTTTCTCCTTAAATAATAATTTTTCTTAAAAACAAAATTATATCATTTTAATATTATAGTAAGATTAATTATTTTTTAACCTATTGCTCCACCAATAACTAATTTCATATATATTTTATATTTTTCTGTATATTTATAAATTAATGGTTACTTTTATTTCTATTTTAATTTTCTTGTGATATAGTTTCGTATAAACCAAATTAAGGAGATGATATGGCTGTAAAAATTACAGATATTTGTATAGCATGTGGCGCTTGTATAGATGAGTGTCCAGTAGAGGCGATTGTTGATGATGATGATAACCCAACAGGGGAAGATATATACTATGTATATGCTGATAAATGTGTAGAGTGCGTTGGTTATCATGATGAGCCAGCTTGTGCTGCAGCGTGTCCGACTGAAGGCTGTATAGTTTGGAGTGATGTTGTTGATGGACAGCCAAGCCGTGATGAAATTGGAGCAGACCTTAGAAAAGGCGATACTCCTTGCGTAGAATAGCGTAAATATTTTGAGATGATT
>JALVAU010000464.1 GCA_027011025.1 Campylobacteraceae bacterium
ATATTAAATAAAATAATTATAAAGTTACGCGATAAAATAAAATTACCAAATCGATAAGCATAAAAGTGCTTATCGATTTGGTAATAAAATCAAGGAGACTATATGAATATTCATGAATATCAAGCAAAAGAGATTTTTGCTAAGTATGGTGTACCTGTTCCGAAAGGAAAGGTTGCATTCAGTGTTGAAGAGGCGGTTGAAAACGCAAAGGAACTAGGTGGAAAAATTTGGGTAGTTAAAGCTCAGATACATGCTGGAGGTCGTGGACTTGGTGGTGGAGTTAAACTAGCAAAAAGTATTGATGAAGTAAGAGAACTTGCTACTGAAATACTTGGTATGACTCTAGTTACTCACCAAACAGGACCTGAGGGAAAACTTGTACAAAAAATTTATATAGAAGAGGGTGCTGATATAGCTGACGAGCTCTATCTAGGTGTTGTTCTAGATAGAGCAAAAGAGATGCCAGTAATCATGGCTTCTACCGAAGGTGGTATGGAGATAGAAAAAGTTGCTTCCGAAACGCCAGAAAAGATTGTAAAAGTTGCGGTTGATCCAACTATCGGCTTTCAAGGTTTTCATGGCAGAAAACTTGCCTTTGGTCTTGGACTTCCAAAAGAGCAAGTTGGAAAATTTATAAAATTTGCATCCGCTCTTTATAGAGTTTATATGGAAAATGATGCTAGTCTTATAGAGATAAATCCACTTGTAAAAACCGGGGCTGGAGATTTCATAGCACTTGATGGAAAAATGGGATTTGATGACAGTGCTCTTGGACGACATCCGGACATCGAAGCTATGAGAGACCTTAGCGAAGAAGATCCTGCTGAGAGAGAAGCTGGAGAATTTGGATTAAGTTATGTTAAATTGGATGGAAATGTAGGATGTATGGTAAATGGTGCCGGTCTTGCTATGGGTACCATGGATACTATTAATTATGTCGGCGGTACTCCTGCAAACTTTTTGGATGTTGGCGGTACTGCAAGTGCCCAAACTGTGGCAAAAGGTTTCGAGATAATTCTAAGAGATCCAAATGTAAAATCAATCTTTGTAAATATCTTTGGTGGAATCGTAAGATGCGACAGAATAGCAAACGGAATACTAGAAGCTACAAAACTCGTAGATGTACATGTGCCGGTGGTTGTAAGATTAGATGGCACAAATGCGCCTGAAGCTGCCCAGATTTTAAAAAATGCAAATATAAAAAATGTAATAACAGCAACTGACTTAGGCGATGGTGCCAAAAAAGCAGTTGCAGCGGCAAAAGGGGAATAATATGAGTATATTAGTAGATAAAGACACAAAAGTTATAGTTCAAGGTTTTACCGGCAAAGAGGGTACATTTCATGCAGGACAATGTATAGATTATGGCACACAAATAGTAGGTGGTGTAACTCCAAACAAGGGTGGACAAGTTCACCTTGGAAAACCAGTTTTTAATACTGTGCAAGAGGCAGTTGCGGCAACTGGCGCAACAGTTAGTATGATCTTTGTTCCACCTGCTTTTGTAGGGGACGCCGTTATGGAAGCAGCCGATGCGGGAATTGATTTGGCTGTAATTATCACCGAAGGTGCACCTGTAAGAGATATGATGATGGCAAAAGCTTATGCTGTTAAAAGTGGTATGAAAACAATAGGACCAAACTGTCCTGGTGTTATTACAGCCGAAGAGTGTAAGATAGGTATCATGCCGGGTATGGTTTTCAAAAAAGGAAATGTTGGACTGATTTCAAAATCAGGCACACTTACATATGAAGGCGCAAATCAAGTTTGCAATGTAGGCTATGGTATAACAACTGCGGTTGGAATCGGTGGAGATCCGATCATCGGGCTTAGCTACATTCAACTCTTAACAATGTTTGAGGCAGACCCTCAGACTGAGGCTATTGTTATGATAGGTGAAATCGGTGGAGATTTAGAGATTCAAGCAGCAGAGTTTATAAAAGACAATGTAAGCAAACCTGTTGTTGCATTTATAGCCGGACAAACTGCACCAAAAGGCAAAAGAATGGGACATGCAGGTGCAATTATAAGTGGAAGTGCGGGAACAGCAGCAGAAAAAATGGCAGCATTGGAAGCCGCAGGAGTTGCAGTAGTAAAATCACCAGCAGAAATTGGTGAAAAAGTAAAAGAAGTACTAAGTAAATAAACTTTTAAGTATTGCTTTAGTAAAGTATAAAGTATGTAAAAGTATGGTTTTGCATATAACAATAATGTTAATACAAGGAGATATAAAATATGAGTAACATGGCAGCTCCAGAAAGTACCCCTGTATGGGTAAATGTCCATAGATGTAAGGCATGTGATGTTTGTGTAAGCGTGTGTCCAGCAGGCGTCTTGGCGATGGCTCCGGCACCTAATTCAATATTAGGTTCAATGATAGAAGTAGAACATCCGGAAGCTTGTATCGGATGTAGAGATTGTGAATTACACTGTCCAGATTTTGCTATTTATGTGGCAGAAAGAGGCGAATTTAAATTTGCAAGGATTACTGATGAGGCAAAACAGAGAGCTGAAGCAGTTAAAAAAAATCATTATAGAAAATTAAGTGCATAGGGAGAATAGATGGCAAGAGAAGTAATCTCAAACGGTAACGGACTTGTAGCAAAAGCAGCTGTTGAGTGTGGTTGTAGATTTTTTGGGGGTTATCCACTTACACCTTCAAGCGAAATAGCACACGATACTAGTGTTTTACTGCCTCAAGTTGGTGGCCATTTTATACAAATGGAAGATGAAATTGGTGGAATTAGTGTAGCCCTCGGTGCTTCAATGAGTGGTGTAAAGGCGATGACGGCAACAAGTGGTCCTGGAATTTCTCTGAAATCAGAGCAAATTGGCTTTTCATTTATAACTGAAGTTCCACTCGTAATAATAAATGTTATGAGAGGTGGTCCAAGTACAGGTCTTCCAACAAGAGTGTCTCAAGCTGATATAGGACAAGCAAAACACCCAACGCATGGAGACTATGCTTCAATTACTCTTTGTCCAGGCAGTTTAGAAGAGTGTTACACAGAAACAGTTAGAGCATTTAATCTAGCCGAAGAGTATATGACTCCAGTGTTTGTACTCTTAGATGAAACACTAGGACACATGGTTGGAAAAGCAATTCTTCCTGATTTAGAAGAGGTTGAAAAATCCATCATAAACAGAAAAGAATATACAGGAGATCCAAAAGACTATCTCCCTTATGATGCAGCTCCAAATACTCCTGCAGTTTTAAATCCTTTCTTTAAAGGCTATCACTATCATATCACGGGACTTCACCATGGACCAACAGGTTTTCCAACTGAAGACGGTAAAATGTGTGAATACAACATAGAGAGATTGGTAGGAAAAATTAAACATGCAGATGACTTGGTAGAGTTTGAAGAGTTTATGCTAGATGATGCAGAGGTTTGCATTATAGCTTATGGAAGTATCAGTAGAGGCGCAAAAGAGGCTGTTGTAAAACTGAGAAAAGACGGAATTAAAGCCGGACTTTTTAGACCAACTACTATTTGGCCAAGTCCTGTTAAAAAGCTAGAAGAGATAGGCAAAAAATTTGATAAAATTATGGTTACAGAGTTAAATATGGGACAATACCTTGAAGAGATTCAAAGAGTAATGAGAAGAGATGACTTTGCAACACTTCACAAAGCAAATGGTCGTCCTATAGCACCAGTTGAAATGGTAGCAAAAGTTAAGGAGATGATGTAAATGGCTTTTAATTATGATAAATATCTAAGAACAGATAAACTACCTACACTTTGGTGCTGGGGATGTGGTGATGGAGTTATTTTAAAATCCGTAATTCGTGCTATTGACAAAATGGGGTGGGATATGGATGATGTTTGTATAGTATCTGGAATAGGATGTAGCGGAAGATTTAGCTCATACATAGATTGCAATACGGTACATACGACTCATGGGCGTGCTATCGCTTATGCAACCGGCATAAAATTAGCAAACCCTGATAAACATGTTATAGTGGTTACAGGTGATGGAGATGGCTTGGCGATAGGCGGAAACCACACAATCCATGGTTGTAGAAGAAACATAGACCTGAATCATATAGTTATAAATAACTTTATATATGGCTTAACAAATTCACAAACAAGTCCTACAACCCCTAAAGGAATGTGGACAGTAACCGCACAATACGGAAATGTAGATCCAACTTTTGATGCTGCAAAACTTGCAGATGCAGCCGGTGCTTCATTTGTTGCCCGTGAATCAGTGCTAGACCCTAAAAAAATGGAAAAAGTTTTAATTGAGGGCTTTAAACACAAAGGATACTCATTTTTTGATATTTTTTCAAATTGCCATATTAATCTTGGTAGAAAAAATAAAATGGGTGAAGCAAAACAGACACTTGATTGGATAGACAGTAGAATTATCTCTAAGAAAAAATTTGATGCTCTTAGTGATGAAGAAAAAGTTGGAAAGTTTCCACTAGGTGTTTTGAAAAAAGATGAAGAAGCACTAGAGTATTGTGAGGCGTATAGCAAAGTTATAGAAGCTGCACAAAATAAAACAAAAGTTCAACTGTAAGGAGAGCCCGAGATGAGAAGACAATTAAGATTTGTTGGTGTTGGTGGTCAAGGTGTTATCCTAGCAGGTGAGATTTTGGCTGAAGCAAAGATAAAAAGTGGTGGTTATGGTGTAAAATCTGCAACTTATACATCTCAAGTAAGAGGAGGACCTACAAAGGTTGATATTTTACTTGATGACGATGAGATTCTTTTTCCTTATGCAAATGAGGGTGAGATAGAGTTTATGATAGCAACTGCCCAAGTTAGTTATGATCAATTTAAAGAGGGTGTAAAAGAGGGTGGCAATATAGTTGTTGAACCAAATCTCGTCACTCCAACTGATGAAGATAGAAAAAAGTGGAATATTTATGAAATTCCGCTTATCACTATCGCAAAAGAAGAGGTCGGAAATGTTATCACCCAATCTGTTGTGGCTCTTGGAATCACAATGGAGATGACAAAAGTTCTTGATTTTGATTTGGTTATGAAAGTCACCTTAGAAAAAGTACCTCCTAAAGTTCATGAAGTAAATAAAAAAGCTTATGAGCTCGGCATAAAGTATGCCAAAGAGGCAATGGCAAATAGATAAATTGGCTATTGTATTGTGTGGGTTTATTTTTTTATTCCCACACAATATATTTCATTAGGCGTTATTCATAAATATAAAGTGCGATTTCATCAGCAAGAAAATAGTCTAAATTATAGACTCTCTCTTTGTCTTTAAAAAGTTTTTTTTCATCTATGAGTATATATATCTTTTCTAACTCTTTTTTATTTAAAATCTCTAGTTTTATCCCTATTTTACTTCTTAGTCCTAAAAAAATTGCTTCAGTTTTTAGCTCATTCATGCTAAGGTTTTCTATATCTCTTTGGAGTGGATTATCTATGTAGTTTTCTATGTTTTTTGATGGATAAAATCTTCTATTTTTTAAAAAACCAACAGCTCCTGCACCGATTCCGATATAATCTTCCTGATTCCAATATCCAAGGTTGTGAATACTTTGATATGTACCAAAATTTGATATTTCATACTGCAAAAAACCAAAATCCTCTATGCTTTGTGTAAAAAATTTAGCAAGACCAAATGAATCTTTTGCAACATTTGGTGTTTTGTAAAAAGGTGTATTTTCCTCTATAGTTAGTGAGTATGCACTGATA
>JALVAU010000465.1 GCA_027011025.1 Campylobacteraceae bacterium
ATATTAAGTTTTTATCCTAATATACTATTCCATGCAACTATGCTCAAGAATGAAACTAAGATTCCAAGTGCTAGTGTATTTATGGCTAGAGTTTTATTTAGACCGCCTTTTATAGCATAGACTGTTGCCATCGTCATAGGAGGCATCGCAACTTCTAGAAAAGTAACTTTTGCCCAAATTTGCGACATATCAAAAAGTATATACATGATACCAAATAAAATCAATGGCACTAGAAACATCTTTATAAACAGAGCTATCACACTCTCTCTAAACTGTTTGACTAAAGCTTTAAGCTCCAACTTCATACCGACTATGATAGTAACAAGTGGTATCAAAGTAGCTTGAAGTTTGTCTAGTATCCCCTCTATATAAGATGGAAAATGTGAACCATGAAAATATATGGCTACCACTATGGCGATAAGTGGGGGGGATAAAAATATCTGCTTTAAAATATCTTTTTTAAAATCCTCTTTTTTACCGCCTCCCCATGATATTATCGCCACTCCAAAAGTCAGGAGTGCTACAAATGAGCCAAGCTGATCATAGACTAGCGCATAGACTACCTCTTTCATCGAGTAGAGTGACTCTATATAGGAAAATCCGACAAAAGAGGTATTTCCAAAGATAGAGACTACCATAAAAGTAGCCAAATCTCTTTTTGAAAGCTTTAACATTTTGCCTATCAGCAAAGAGATCAAAAATGCACTAAACATAGCTATATAGCTTACGGCAATGACCTTGAAAATCACATCACCAAACTCTAAAGCTCTTATCTTTGAGAGTGCAAGTGCGGGGAGTGAAAAGTAGATAACAAATTCGGTAAGTTCTCTCGATATATCCTCTTTAAAGAGTTTAAAAAGATATCCAATAAGCACAAATAAAAATACAGGGGCGATTTGCTCTATCATGCCCAACTCCCAAAATAGCTCTTGATTTCCAAAGCCTCTTTAACCATACTTAAAAATTCATCTCTTCTTATCTCTACTGCTCCCATCGACTTTAAATGCTCTGTTGGAATCTGACAATCTATAAAATCTCCACCTATTTTGTCAATCTTTTGACAAAGTGCATTAAGGGCAACTTTTGAAGCATCTGTTTTTGTGCTAAACATAGATTCTCCACAAAACATACCGCCGATATAGAGACCATACAAGCCACCAACCAACTTGCCCTCATAGTAAGTCTCTACACTGTGAGCAAAATACTCTACATGTAGGGCATTGAATACCTCCATAAGCTCTTCGTTGATCCAACTCTCCTCACCACTTTGCACTCTTACATCTCTGCAAAGCCTTATGACTTTATCAAAATTTGTATCAAACCTAACTTCATATCTTTTCATACTTTTTCTAAGACTTTTTGAGATTTTTATACTCTTTGGATAGAGTATCAATCTAGGATCAGGCGACCACCAAAGGATCGGATCATTTTCATTGTACCAAGGGAAAATTCCTTGCATATAGGCATTTAAAACCCGCTCACTACTCAAGTCTCCTCCCCATGCTACAAGTCCTTTTTTGTCTGATTTTGATGGGTCTGGAAAACGGTGTGAATATGGGCTTAGTTTTGGTATATATATAGTTTCTGACAATTATAACCTCTCGTAGTCAAAAAATAGGATATCTTTTTTATATCCGATTTTAACTCTTCCTCCATGCTTTAGTTTTCCAAAGAGTATCTCTTCGCTTAGTGGAGTTTTTATCTCCTCTTGTATCACTCTTTTCATCACTCTTGCACCCATATCTGCACTATATCCTTTTTTTGCAAGATATAACTTGGCACTTTTTGAGAGGGTGATTTTTATCTTCTTATCTTTTAACTGCTCTTCGAGTTCATCTATAAACTTTTGAACTATCTGTGTCATCATCTCTTCATCAAGTGCTTTAAAGTAAATAATATCATCAAGCCTATTTCTAAATTCTGGCGGAAAGAACTCTCTTATCGCACTCTTTGCCTTGAAGCTATCATCTTTTTGAAATCCTACATGTACACCCTCTTTTGTGCCTAGATTTGAAGTCATTATGATGATGACATTTCTAAAGTCAGTTTTTACACCATTGTTATCAGTCAAAACTGCACCATCAAATATCTGTAAAAGTATATTTAGAAGATCCGGATGAGCCTTCTCTATCTCATCTAAAAGAAGCACAGAATACGGGTGTTTTTTGATACTCTCGGTCAACTGTCCGCCATCTTCAAAACCAACATACCCCGGAGGCGCACCGATAAGACGAGAAATAGTATGCTTCTCCATATATTCACTCATATCATATCTCTCAAAATTTACACCAAGTTCATTTGAGAGCTGTTTTGCCACTTCTGTTTTTCCAACGCCTGTTGGTCCTGCAAATAAAAATGCTCCTATCGGAGCTTGTGCATTTCCCAAACCTGCACGGGATCGTTTGATGGCGCGAACAAGCACATGTATAGCCTCATCTTGTCCAAAGACTTTTGATTTTAGATTTTTTTCCAATCTATTTATAACTTCGCTCTCATTTGCATTTATGTGTCTATTTGGCATATTAGCCATTTTCTCAAGAATATTCTCTATATCAGCTATACTCACACTCTTTCTTTTTCGTTTAAGAAGATGAAATGAAGCTCCAACCTCATCTATGAGATCTATGGCAGAATCTGGTAAAAATCTATCATTTATATACTTCTTTGCCAACTCAACAGATATCTTTAGTACAGAATTTGGATATTTTACCCCATGGTGTTCTTCATAACTGCCCTTTAAACCTAAAAGAATCTTATAACTGTCTTCAAGTGTTGGCTCATCTATATCTATCTTGGCAAATCTTCGGCTTAAAGCTCTATCTTTATCAAAAAAGTTTCTAAACTCTCCATAAGTCGTGGCTCCTATACACTTTAGCTTTCCGCTTGCTAATGATGGCTTTAAAAGATTTGAGAGATCCATAGAACCACCACTTGTGGCTCCAGCTCCTACGATAGTATGAATTTCATCTATAAAAAGTATAGCATTTTGCTCATTTTCAAGCTCTTTTAGTATCTCTTTTAGCCTCTTTTCAAAATCTCCCCTATACTTTGTGCCAGAGAGTAAAGAGCCCATATCCAAGGCATACAAAGAGGCACCCTCTAAAATATCAGGTATATCGTGTGCTATGATCATTTGAGCTATACCCTCTATAACTGCACTCTTTCCAACTCCCGGCTCACCTACTAAGATAGGGTTGTTTTTCTTTCTTCTACAAAGAACCTGTACTACTCTTTTACACTCCTCAACTCGCCCTATCAATGGATCCAACTCACCATCTTTTGCCAAGTCTGTGAGGTTTAGACAGTACTTAACCAAAGCACTATCAGCATTTTTACTCTCTTTCTCTTCAGGAGTAGTTATGTTTGTTATGGCTTCAAGTATATCGAGTCTAGAGATACCCTGTTTTTGCAACAACCATGCACTATATGAGTGTTCTTCTTGAAATATAGAGACCATCAAATCAAATACATTTGCTTCTATTTTGCCGGCTGATTTTGAGTGTAGCATCATATTTTCTACTACTCTTCCTAATGATACACTCTCTATCGGCTCATACTTCTCTTTATCCGGCACAACTGGCGAATGTACAGCAAAATAGTCCCTTAAATCTTCTGATATACTATCTGTATCAGCACCGCAACTCTTCAAAAGATTATCTATAGAATCATTTTTAAGCATGGAGAAGAAGATATGCTCTATCGTGATATACTCATATCTATGCTCTTTTACAAAATTTATAGCTTCGCTAAAAAGGGTGTTTAACTCTTGACTTACCATACCTACTCCTCTTCTATCGTAGCACGAAGTGGAAATTGGTGCTCTTTTGCTAAAGCATGGACTTGAGCCATCTTTGTCTCTGCTATCTCATAGGTATATACCCCACATAAGCCTGAACCCTCTTCATGAATCTTAAACATAGTTGCATTTGCTTTTTGAGAATCTTGGTGAAATATCTCCATCAAAATCATCACTACAAAATCCATACTTGTATAGTCGTCATTTAAAAGTATAACTCTATAGAGTTTTGGCTCATCTAGTTCTAATTGGACATCAAATTCACTCTGTATCTCTTCGTCGACTCTAGCCATTTCTAAAATCCTTCATAGCTCTTTGTGCCTCTCTTTTGGCATCTTTTTTCTTTAAATCTTCTCTCTTGTCATGAAGTGCCTTGCCCTTTGCCAAAGCTATCTGTAGTTTAACTATATTTTTATGGTTAAAGTAGAGACTCAATCCCACTATCGTCAAGCCATCTCTTGCCACTTTTCTTTCTAGTTTTTCTATCTCTTTCTTGTGCAAGAGTAGTCGTCTGTCTCTTCGCTCACTTGGTGCATAGTGAAGATTTGCCGTGTTTAGGTGAGAGATGTGCATCCCAAACAAAAATGCCTCGCCTTTTATGATTTTAACAAAAGAGTCTTTGAGATTTACTCTACCCGCCCGTATAGCCTTGACTTCACTACCTTTTAACTCAATTCCGGCTTCAAACTTCTCCAAAATCTCATAATCATGAAATGCTTTTTTATTTCTTGCTACTGTTTCACCCATATCAACCTCTACCCTTTATTGTGAAAAAACTACTGCCACTTCCGCTAAAAAACCAATCTTTTTTTCTAAATTTTTCTAAATTTTTATCTATTTTTAAGGCTGGGGTCAACAAATCATTTAGCTCTACATCATTGTAATTTTCCAACAAGTCTTCACTTTGAAGATTTGACATATTTAGTGCCAATTCTCTATCTATCTTATAATCTTCTCTAAATGCTCTGTATATTTTACCCGTATCACACTTTATATCTGGAGTAAAGATTTCTACCTGTGGAGCTTTTTCGTTAAATTTCTCTACTACCTCACCGATACCACCAACATTTGCACTCTCATATCCAAAAATAAAAAAAGGGACATCCGCCCCTACATTTATACCTATTTTTGCGAGTTCATTGTCTGTTAAATTTAGATTTGCTCTCTCATTTACCATAAGCATAAAGGTTGCCGCATCACTACTGCCACCACCTAAGCCGGCAAATGATGGGATATTTTTCTCTACATGTAGAGCATATTTTTCAAATAACCCAACAAGCTCTTTTTGGAAACCTGCTTTTTTAAAAGCTTCATAAGCTTTGTAAATTGTATTTCTATTGAGTTCACAGCCAAAATCACCATACAGTTCAAACTCTTGCTTTGTCCTCTTTGGTATCAATTCAAGTTCATCAAAAAGATTTTTAACTAAAACAAATCTTGATTTTATCTCGTGATAATCGCCTCTTATGCCGACTATCTTTAGAAAAATATTGACTTTTGCATAAGCTTTTTGTTTCATTTTTTTAATTTCAAACTCAATTGACTAAGTTGAGTTATATCTACATTTTTTGCGGCTTTTATATTTGCATCTTTAACAACCTCTTCTAACTCTTTTCTTAGTATCAACATCTCTTTTGGAGCATCAATTCCCAACTTTACAACACCCTTGGAGACCTCTATAACTGTTATAGTTATCTTATCATCCAAAAGCACAGATTCACCTAATTTTCTTGATAGTATTAACACAATTTTACCTTATTTAACAGATACTTTACCTCTTCACTGCTTATCTCTATGAGAGCTAAATATTTTTTATCCACAAAT
>JALVAU010000466.1 GCA_027011025.1 Campylobacteraceae bacterium
CCTGATAACTATAGTAAATATTTTTGTATTGTTGCAAAAAAAAGAGGTGTATTGGTAGAAGATTGTAGAAAAATAGAAAAATTTACCAAAAAATTGGATATGAAGATTCAGCAAGATTTAGAAAAATTTAAAGTCAGTACCATAGATGAACTCCTTACATTTTTAATCACTAAAATAAATAAAGCAAACGAGAGTGACAGTACTAAAATTATCAACTCTTTAGTTCTTTTGTCTAAAAGAGTTTTGCAGACAGTTGCATTACTGCATGATAAAAAAGCAAGAGAGTTAGCAAATTCTTCACTTTCAAGATTGGACTTTAGCCAAAATTTACAATCCATAGATATGCTAAAAGATAAATGGTTTGATTTTGTAACAAGCTATGATGATAATTTTTTAAATCAACTTGATATTTATGGGCATATTGATAAGAATGATTTAGATAAAATGGTTAAAGATATAGTTAAAATTTTACAAAAAGAGGATGAAGGCAAAATATATGACAGTCTAGTTCCTCTAGTGGTAGCGAGCCTTACACCATCTATCGCTTCAAGTATAAATGATGATTTGGCCAATATATCAGATAAACTCAGAAATGATCCATCTTCACTTGGTACAAAAGCTATGCAGGACGAGGTTAGATATTTTATCAAAAAAAGGATGGATTTAGATAAGGAAGAGGTGAAAAATAAAGTCTCCACATTAGATAAGATATTGGATGAGATAAACAAAAGACTCTTTTCTCTTATAGATAGCAGTGAATTAAGCAACAAGCAAGTTATTAGCATTAAAAAAGATTTGCAAGGTATAAATTTTTCTAAAGATAGTTTTGAAGCTGTTCAAAAAAAGTTGGTTTATATAGCAACTTCACTAGAGGCTGAGACAAAAAGTCTCTCAGGCAAGATGAGACAAGACCAAAAGACAATAAAAACTCTGCATACTAGAGTAAAAAATTTAGAAAAAGCTTTGGTAATTGCTAGAAAAGAGGTAAAAGAGGATTTCTTAACTCATGCTGCTACAAAAAGGGCGCTTGAACAAGAGTTGAAGAAAGTAGAAGATGCATTTGAGAGATACAAGACAGACTACTCTTTGTGTTTTCTTGATATAGATCACTTTAAAATGGTAAATGATACATATGGTCATGAAGCGGGAGATGTGATTCTTGCAAATATTGGAAAAATACTAAATAAATATGTTAGACAGACAGATTTTGTGGGAAGATACGGAGGAGAGGAATTTTTAATTATACTGCCAAATATCAATCTAGAGCAGGCATTTTATTTTTCCAATAAGATTAGAGGAATTATTGAGTCATATAAGTTTATTTACAAGGGTGAACGCATCAAGATTACAGTAAGTTGCGGATTGTCTCAAAGAAGCAAACAGAGTTCTCTAAAAGATGCAGTAGAAGCAGCAGATAAGATGGTATATAAGGCAAAAGAGTCCGGGAGAAATAAGGTATTACCTGATTTTTCATGACATTAGATAGATATCTTAGAGGTAAGCCGCTCTATTATAGCAAGATAGACTATACAAGGATGCCAAGAGCTTATGAGAGTATAAAAAACTTCTTTAAGTTACCAAAAATTATACAGATAGTAGGAACTAACGGCAAAGGCAGTACAGGCAGATTTCTTGCAGATATGCTTTTGAGACAAGATTTTTCCGTAGGACACTATACTTCACCGCATATTTTTAAATTTAATGAAAGAATTTGGTTAAATGGAAAAGATATAGATAATGCAACTCTTCAATCTTCACATGTAGAGTTGCAAGAGTTATTAAATGATGAGTTTAAAAAAAGTCTATCCTATTTTGAATATACAACTCTCTTAGCCATGTTGATTTTTTCAAAAAAGTGTGATTTTGTTGTGCTAGAGGCTGGACTTGGCGGAGAGTACGATGCAACAACTGTTTTTCCAAAGATTTTAAGCATAATCACTCCTGTTGGGTATGATCATGCCAATTTTTTAGGCGAGAGTATAGAAGAGATAGCAAAGACCAAAATAGAGAGTATCACAGATTGTGCTTTGATATCCAAACAGTATAACAAAGTTGTTTATGATATAGCAAAAAAGATAAGTGAGCAAAAAAAAGCCAAGCTCTTTTTTGCTCAAGATGTATGTACTTTAAGCGAAGAAAAAAAGATAAAAAAATTGATAAAACAGGCAAATATGCCCCTTTTTCAAGAGATAAATTTACAAACTGCTTTTGCTTCTGCTAAAGTTTTGGGATTTCATATCGATTTGGACGGACTAAAAATATCTTCTCTAAATGGAAGATGTCAAAAGATAAGAGATGGTGTAACCATAGATGTTGGACACAATATTATGGCAGCAAAAGCTCTAAAAAATTACTTCAAAGATAGAAAAATTATACTCATTTACAATAGTTTCAAAGACAAAGAGTATAGAAAAATCATATCTATCTTAAAACCCGTTATCTTAAAATTAGAGCTTTTGGAGATCGAAAATCAACGAGGTATGGCAAGTGAGGAGATAGAGAAATTTTGTAAAGAAGAGGGTATAGAATTTTCTAAATTTTCTAAGATTGAAAAAGACAGAGAGTATCTCGTCTTTGGTTCATTTGTTGTGGTAGAGACTTTTTTTAAAAGAGGAGATATAAACTGATACAAGCTATATGTTATGAATACTTTAAAGAGAGCAAAACAGATATAGAGTTACTCTGTCTCAAAGATGACAAAGAGGCTTTTTTAGCTTCTGAGGCAGTTGAATTAGCAGGTATAAAAAGTTATATTTTGCCTGATTTAAGAGTAAGCCATGGAGCTGATTTGCTTCCATACTCTGCTGAATTAACCAAACTGTTTTCAACTTTAAGTAGATATTATAGAGATAAAAGCACAAAAAAGATACTTTTAGCTCCAATTCGCACAGTTTTAACTCCATTGCCAAACAAAGAGCTATTTAAGACAAAAATCATAGAGTTTGCCTCAAGAGTTGATATACAATCCCTTAAAGAAGAGTTGTATTATTGGGGATATAGGGTAGTTGATGTTGTCGAAGGGATAGGAGAGATCTCTTTTCGTGGAGATATTATCGATATATTTCCAAACAATCTAACTAAGCCCATTAGGGTATCTCTATTTGATGATGAAGTTGAAAGTATCAGAGAGTTTGAGTGTGAGACTCAAAAAAGCTATAAAGAAGAACTAGAGAGTATAGAGATATATCCGGCAATTTTTTCACTTGATGAACACAAACACAAAGAGATGCAAAAGCGTATAGAGCATATACAAAGCGATAGCTTTGAAAAAGATATACACTCTTTGGGTTTATGGGGTTTAGGTAGTGAGGGCAAAGAGTATCTAAAGAGTTTTAAAACCTGTTTTGCTAGAGATTTATCAAATGAAATAGAGGAGATAGCACTTTTTGATAAAACCGCAAAAGATAAGTTTTCTTCCATAGATACTCTACCAAAAGCATCCATATATAAACCAATAGAGATATCTTCTTTGTCAAACTTTTTTGAATTTCATAAAGATAAAAAGAAGAGGATTTTAGCAAGAAATGAGGTGCTTTTAAAGCAAGCAGGATTGGATCCAAAAGAGTTCAGATATGAGCCTAGTCCACTAATCGTAAATATTATGAGTGATGATGAAATCATCGTATCTCTCAACAGGCATACAAAGAAAAAGAGGAGAAGAAAAGCGACAATACTGCTTGATGAGCTCAAAAGTGGTGATTATGTCGTGCATGAAAACTATGGTATAGGTATCTTTAAGGGTTTGATAAACAGCAAGGTTTTGGGCTCTACTAGAGATTTTGTGCAGATTGAGTATCAAGGAGAAGATAGACTTCTCTTGCCGGTTGAAAATCTTGATGTTATAGACAGATATATCGCAAGTAGCGGTTCACTTGCGGTAGTTGACAAGCTTGGAAAAGGTAGCTTTGCCAAGCTAAAAGCCAAGACAAGGGAGAAGCTTTTTGCCATAGCTAAAGAGATTATAGAGATAGCTGCAAAAAGAGAGATGATAGAGGCTCTTAGAATCGATACAGAAAAAGAGGAGATTAAAAAATTTCAAAAAGATAGCGGCTTTACTTATACACAAGATCAGAAGAAAAGCATAGAGGAGATTTTTGGGGATTTAAGAAGCGGAAAGATGATGGATAGGCTGCTTAGTGGAGATGTAGGTTTTGGAAAGACCGAAGTGGCGATGAATGCGATGTTCGCAACCGCTCTTAATGGTTTTCAAACGATTTTGATAGCTCCTACTACCCTTCTTAGCTCTCAACACTTTGTGAGTCTAAACGAGAGATTTAAGAGATATGGCATAAGGGTTGAGAAGCTAGATAGATTTACTCCTGCTCGTCAAAAAAATATTATCTTAAAGGAGCTAAAAGAGGGGAGTTTGAAAGTTTGTGTAGGAACTCATACACTCTTAGATAAAGAGCTTAAAAATCCGGCACTTATCATCATAGATGAGGAGCATAAATTTGGTGTAAAGCAAAAAGAGAAGCTTAAAAGCATGAGGGAAAACATACATATACTATCCATGAGTGCCACCCCAATCCCTAGAAGTCTTAATATGGCTTTAAGCTCTATCAAGCAATATTCACAGCTCTTAACACCTCCTGACGAGAGGGAGGATGTGCGAACTTTTGTCAAAGAGTATGATGAAGTGGTGATAAAAGAGGCAATCTTAAGGGAGATTAGGCGAGGGGGTCAAATCTTTTTTGTGCATAACCGTATAGCCTCTATCCAAAACAAAAAAGATGAGCTTTTGGATATATTGCCAAATTTAAAGATTTTAGTTCTGCATTCAAAAGTTTCCCCGTCTGTAAGTGAAAAAGAGATGTTAAATTTTCAAGAAGGTAGATATGATCTTCTTCTTAGCACCTCTATCATAGAGTCTGGCATACATATCCCAAATGTAAATACCATTATGATAGATGCTGCAGATAATTTTGGCATGGCAGATTTGCACCAACTAAGAGGAAGAGTAGGAAGAGGAAAAAAAGAGGGTTTTTGCTACTTTTTAGTGCAAAATAGAGATAGATTAAGCGATACATCCAAGAAGAGACTCATAGCGCTAGAGTCAAACTCATACTTAGGAAGCGGTTCGGTTTTGGCTTATCATGATTTAGAGATAAGGGGTGGAGGAAATCTCATAGGTGAAGCACAAAGCGGACACATAAAAAATATAGGCTATTCGCTATATCTAAAAATGCTAGAAGATGCCATAAATGTACTACTGAATAAAACTACTATCAAGAGTAAAAGTGTAGATATAAAATTGAGTGTAAATGCCTACATAAATAGTGATTTTATCAGTGAAGATAGAGTAAGATTGGAGATTTATAGAAGACTTAGTAAGTGTGAAAGCATAAAAGATGTGCTTGATGTTGAAGAGGAGATGGTGGATAGATTTGGAAAAATAGATGAGATAACAGCACAATTTTTGCAAATCATAAACATAAAAATTCTAGCTTCTTTGAAAAACATAGACTCAATCTCAAATTATGCTCAAAATATTACGATAAAATACATAGATGAAAAGAAGATTTTACTAAAAGCAAGAAGTAAAGATGATGATGACTTAATAGATACAATTTTGAGGTTTTTGCGGAAGAAATAGGAGTTATTTTTTT
>JALVAU010000467.1 GCA_027011025.1 Campylobacteraceae bacterium
TTGCTATATAAGGGAAAAATATACGATTAAATGCCGGGTTTTTATATATCCATTCTCTGACTTTTTCTATGGGTAGTCTTAATGCTTCTCCATCTTCTAATATATCTACCATAACTTCGTGAATTTGCCCATCAAGTAGAGTGATAGCATCAAACATATCCCCAAAACTCAAAATAGAAATCGTCTGCTCTTTTAAAGTATCCAAATTTATCTGATAAACCTTGACTCTCCCGCTCAAAAATATATAAAAATGCTTTGTGGCATCATCGCTGTCAAAAACATACTCATTTTTTTTAAACTTTATCAGTTTGGCATATCTGTTTATCTCATCTTTTAGGGTATCGTTAAGATTCTTAAAGAGTTCGATTTCATACTGTTTCATAATTTAGTGTTTAATCTCTCTATTGAGTTTGTTTTCTACTGATTTTATTTTAGATTTTAGTCTGCCCTTCTGACCTTTTCTGATATCGAAAGTCAAAGTTGAATATATACGAGCACAATCACTCTCTAAGCATCTATATGAAGATTTAACGATATCCAAAGCCTCATCCATATCATCACATTCGATTATAGTTCCCATAGGAGTCAATCGGTAATCCACACCTCTCTTATCAATCATATCTATAATTTTGCTTACATAAGAGCTAACACTCTCACCTTTATCCGTTGGAAACATTGCAAATTCCAAAAGTACACTCATCAGCTCTCCTTTTAAGTGCCTGACCACAATAAATGACATATTTTAACGATAAGAAAAAGGCACATCTACTATTATTGGGTATAATTATATCAAAAAAGAAAGAACAAAAAATGGTAAAATCAGTTATTTTTGATATGGATGGAACACTACTTGACTCAAGCAGTGCCATGACATATAGTGTAAATTATGTCAGAGACATCATGGGACTGGGCCAAATAGACAAAGAGTTTATAGAAAATCAGCTAAATCAACCCGATGGAGATTTGCCTATGTTGCTATATGGCACCAAAGAATACACCAAAGAGCAACAAAATCTATTCAGAAATCACTATCTTGAAAATTCTTCAAAATTCGTCAAGCCTTATGCGGGTGTCTCGGAGCTACTCAAATATCTAAAATCACAAAAGATATCCCTTAGTATCGCCACAAATGCTCCGGATATATTTGCAAAACAGATGCTCTCCTCTTGCAAACTTGATAATTTTTTTGATTGTATTGCCGGAGCTAATCATGTAGAAAAAACCAAACCCGACCCACAAATGCTCCAACTGATTTGCGATAAACTATCTATATCTATCGAACATAGTCTATTTATAGGAGATAGCATAAAAGATGAAGAGGCCGCAAAAAATGCAAATATGCCTTTTATATTTGCCGATTGGGGATATGGAAACAGTACAAGTGCAATAAACAGACAAAAGGATGTCTCCAAACTGCACTCATACTTTATGAAGGATTTGTTATCTACCTGAGAGATACAAAGCTACAGCTTGAAATTGTTTTCCTTTTATATTGCCACATAGATTTTGTTTTTTGATATAGACTTTTGCCAAAGCAGGATTATCAAATCTTTTTTTGGTAACTTTACACTTCTTATTGTAGATTTTTTTACCCATTTTTGCCATTTTTGCCTGTTTTTTATGGATACCTGCCATCTCTTTTTTGAGATTTTTCTTGACCATCTTTTCAAGCTTGGCATATCTCATAATCTTTCCGCCAAATTTCTTAGCAAAAGCCTGAGCCGCACTTTTTGTACCAAAAGCATACTTACTCACCATAGACATAGTACCCGGTTTTTTTGAACCTACAACATAATATGCCTTGGTAGCATCCATAAATTTTAGCGTTGTATTATCTACAACTTGTGGGTCAACCGGATCGCCACCATTTTTAACAGCCTCTTCTATCATACAATGAATTGAACAATACTGGTGCACTTTTCCATTTACTTTTGCCGCGTGGTTTGTTTTGTAAAACATAGGAAGTGTCATACCGCAAACTTTACAAAACATCTTTCCTTGTCCTTTTTGTAAAATCTGTGCTTTTTGCATAGGTACTGCTCTGTAATTTTTCATATTTTTTTGCATACCGCCTGCAACCAAAAATAGTGAAAGTGCCACTAAAACCAATAAAACTTTTCTCATAATTCAAACTCCTTAAAATTTTTGGTAATTCTATAAAATGTTTGTTAAATTTGTATTAATTAATATAAATTTAACAAACATTGGGTACCATTTCAGAATGAAAAAGCTACTTCTAATCACATTTATCCTGCTCTCATCCAATCTGTTTGCCGACTTTTCCAAGAGAGCGACATCAAAAATTCAACTCTTTCAATCAGGCAGTGAAAAACAGTGGTGCCCGATTACTGGGTTGAAAATTCAAGACTACTATAAAACATCATACACAGCAAAACTAAAATCAAACGGCAGATATAGACAATATAGTTGCCTATATGCTTTAGCTACTGATATGCAAGAGAGTGGCTTGGATATGAACTCTGTAAAAGTTTTAGCCATAGATAAAAATAGATATATAACCGTAAAAGATGCCTATTTTCTTATCAAATCAGCCGTAAATGCGACATTTGGAAAAACCAGTACCTTAGCTTTTGGAGATAAAAATACAGCTCTCAAATACCAAAACAGATATGGAGGCAAGATAGTAGATTTCAAAAAAGCTCTACATGTAGAGCAAAAAAACCTAAAAGATGCTCTATCTTATATGGTAACAATCTATAAAAAAAAGCTATATCCTATGGGTAAAAGAGTTTATAAAAAAAGATGTAAAAAGATAGATACTGATGATTATATCGAGATAAATGAGCTAAAAAGTGATATTTTACTACATAAACTTTGTGGCAAATTAGACGAAAAACATTTGCAAGCCCTTGCTCTATATATTTGGGATGTAAAACGAACAGGCGGCATAGTAAATCAAATCCAAAAAGTAAAAGTAAATGATGATGAAAAGTGCCCTGTTTGTGGAATGTTTGTCTATAAATACCCTAGATGGGCAGCCCAAATATTTTACAAACACGGCAACCATGAACATCACCTCTCTTTTGACGGGGTAAAAGATATGATGAAATTCTACTTTAATAATAAAAAATGGGGCAAATACGATTTTGCAAAGAGAAAAAATATATCAAAAATATTAGTAACCGACTACTATACACAAAAAGCTTTGGATGCTAGAGGTGCATATTTTGTACTAGGAAGTAACATATATGGACCTATGGGAAATGAACTCATACCTTTTGCAAGCCTTAAAGAAGCAAAAAACTTTAAAATCGACCATAAAGGGGAAAAAATATTAAAGTTTGGTGAAATTAAAAAAGATTTACCTTATAAATTAGACACAAAATAAAATATGAGACTTAAAATATGTTATGATTTCAGCAAATCTTTGAAATTGAAAGAGGTATTATGAATATCAAAAAATATAAACTCTCTGTAATGTTCTCAATCATGTTTGCAACTGTATTTGTTATCATTTCTGCAGTTTTTTACTATTTCAACTATGCAAAGCAAGAGTCTGCCTTAAAATCAAATTTAAAATCTCAAGCTAGATCTATACTAGATTTTGCAGATGTTTTACTTGAATCAAGAAATGAGAAATTTTTTAGTGGAGAGTCTGCTGAAATACCTCAAATAATACAAAATTCTGTTTTTAATAAATTTACAAAAGTTTCAGGTGGAAAAGTCTTTTTTAAAGAAGCTTCAAAAATACCGACAGACGAAAAAAATCTAGCTAAAGACTATGAAGCCCAAACAATAGATCAATTTGCAAAAAACAGAAAACTAAAAGAGATAGATCAAATAATTAAAGAGAATGGAAAAGACTATTATATGCTATCAAGACCTATTATAGCAGAACAAAAGTGTAAAATGTGCCATCCAACATGGACTCCCGGTAATGTAATAGCCATAGAAGATGTAAAAATAGACATGGAAGATTTTTACAAAGATCTTCATAATAATATATATTTAACAACCGCAACCGGACTTATAAATATAATCATTATTTTACTTCTAATCCAATATATATTTAAAAAATATGTCTCAAACAGAATAAATAAACTTTTACAAGTAATTTTTAGAGTGGAAAAAGGCAATTTTGTCATAGATGATTTAATAAAAGGAGAATCGCTAGAAAAAGGTAGTAGTAACAATGAAATAGATAGACTATTTAGACATTTAAAAAGAATGGTAGATGCCCTAAAACCTGTTATGTCAAATGTTATAGATGCGAGTAAACATATGGCATTCCAATCAAGCTATAGCTACACTAAGATAGATGAAACAAATCAACAGATAAGACACCAAAATCAACTTCTTATTAATTCAAAAGATCTATTAAATAATGTCTTAAATGAAAATACACAAATGAGACAATCTTTAGATACCCTATTAGACAGTTCAAAAGCATCTCAAACAATTATCTCAACAAGCAAAAAAGATATAGAAAATAATCTAAAAAAAGGAGAAGAAGCTGTAAAATCAATGAATAGCACATCACAAACTATCAGTGATTTAAAAGTTTTTTCAAATGAAGTCTCAAAGATGACTGAAATCATCACAGACATAGCAGATGAAACAAATCTGATATCCCTAAATGCCGCTATAGAAGCAGCAAGAGCAGGAGAGCACGGAAGAAGCTTTTCAGTAGTAGCAGACAAGATCAGAGAACTTGCTGAAGTATCCTTGAAAAACGCAAGTGACATATCTATCATATTATCAAAAATAGACAATAAAATAGACAATGTTACCAAAAGTGCAATAAAATCAAAAGGCAGCATCTTAGACCTCGTAGATAACTCTTTGCAAATAAATAAAAGTTTTGAAAAGATAGACGAAAGTTTTGAGTTGATATCAAGTTCGTTGGTTAAATTTGATAGTGATTTTGCCGGAGAATCAAAAGCACTACAAAATACTGATGCCAACCTAAACGATGTCAAAAAATCAAGTATTGTTTTAACAGATAATGCAGAAACTACAAAAAAAATCATGGACTCCATATCCCACAAAAGTGCTCAATTAAAAACACTTGCTGATGGTTTTGAAGTGGTGTTAAACAATAGAAATGAAAAAAGAACTGTTCAAACACCTCCATTAGAGGCAACAGACGATAAAGGTAGAGAAGTATTTATATTTGATTTATCAAAAAGTGGTGTCTCTTTTTATTTCTTGAGCAGTGGTAAACATCTTGATAGAGGGGACAAAATCACTCTGAAATTTAGGAAACAAGTTGATAACAGAAATAACATAAGATGTGAGGTTGTATACTCAAATCACCAAAATACTGAAGATATATACTTTTATGGAGCTAAGATAATCTAAGGCTATTTTTCCTAGTGGGGCAATTTCACCATGAACTCTGCCCCACCTTTTGTATTTCTTACTTTGATACTACCTTTGAATTTGCTTTGTATAACCAATCTTGACATATACAGACCGATTCCGGTTGAAGGTGTTTTCTTTTTGCTTTTAAATGGTTTAAATATGTCATCAACCGGCTCAATCTGCACACCTCCTGCATTATCTTTTATGATTAAAATTATGTCTGTTTTTGTATCTTTTAAAGATATGATAATCTTAGGAT